>NZ_JADFBZ010000040.1:0-28381 GCF_015223095.1 Moraxella sp. K127
GTATTTTGTGTTGTCAAGCGGTTTTTTAAAAATTTTTAACTTAATTTTCAACAGTGCTTTTTGTCAGCAGAAATTACATTATATAACAATTTAAAACTAAGTCAAGAATTTTTTTAAATTGTTATTAAAGTAATTTGGTGGCGATGAAGAGACTTGAACTCTTGACCTTACGATTATGAGTCGTACGCTCTAACCAGCTGAGCTACATCGCCGTTACAGGGTGCGAATTATACAGATGGTTTTACCTGCTGTCAATACCCATTTTAAAAAATTTTCATTTTTTATAAATTTTTATAAAAATAGATGGCAAACCGATAAGCCGGATTCTGTCGTGGACAATCATTCATCTAGACGCACAATCACTCATGCATTCAAGCAACCTACCCGTATCCTAAGCGGGCAACTCATTGGATACCTATTTGGTCTTGCTACACGTGGAGTTTACCTTGCCATGAACTGTTGCCAGTCATGCGGTGGGCTCTTACCCCACCGTTTCACCCTTACCCAACCACTCAACCAAATATTTTTACAATTACAATTTTTTAAAATTACAATAAATACTTGGTTGAGTGGTCGGGCGGTCTATTCTCTGTTGCACTGGTCGTAGGCTTTCGCCTCCTAGCCGTTAGCTAGCACGTCGCCCTATGTAGTCCGGACTTTCCTCCCTCCGACCACTTAATTTGACTAACATTTACTTCAATTTTAACTTAAAATGGTAGTTTATTGACTGCCCCATAATTATTTTGGGCTGTGGGGGCAAATCACATTCGCCATTGATAAATCAATGAACTATATAAGTTGAAAATAGGATAACATTTATCACAACATTAACTTTAAAATCAAATTAAGTGGTCGGACGGCGATTGCCTAGTCTGCCTTTTTCTATTTTAGCATATTTTTATCAAAACATGTCAAACTTTTGCATATCATATACAGTTAACAAATTTGAATTTTACTACGAAAACCGTTCACCCTGAGCTTGTCGAAGGGTCGGTTTCCGTTATGGTTCGACAGGCTCACCGCGAACGGAAACCGTAGTACTTTTTCATTTTACAGAGTGCAAATGAAAAGTTAAAAAATCAACCATATACAACACATAACCATTTATTACGCTTGTGTTGGCACTCATTCCCATAAAGACTTCTAGAAAATTGTCAAAATTTAAAATATTGTGATAAGATAGTCGGCAAACCAACTCATCTGCTTTTGTCTTTTGTTAATTTTTATGACTGATTTGGTTTTATTGGCATGGCTCTTGCACTGATTGAATAAAATTTTGACACACCCACTTTTCTTTTGCATTAACTTTTGCTAAAATCCTTAATTAGCAAAAGTTAATCTATAAATAAAATTATTCAATCAAAAAAACATTTGGTTATTCATCATGATATGCCGATGATTTTTGGCAAGTGTTTGTTGTAATGAATAATTTTACAAGAATACACCATCATTGGCGACTTACCAACAGCAGGTGGACAACCTAGCACATGCCACAATATTAAGGAGAGACAAATGAAAATTCTAATCTGCGAGAGTGAGCCAGCCCTACGCAAGCACATTCAAACAATCATCGAGTCGCTCACGCATGAAATCGTCGGGCAAGCAGAGCGCCTAGAAGAAGCTTATACACTGGTTATGGAACACCAGCCTGAGATTTTACTCATCAATGCTCACTTGGCTTACATTGAAGAATTTTGCCAAAAAATCAATCGAGAATTTAACCACCCACCCGCCATCATCTTCTTTGGGTTGGATGATACTCATCTTATGTTAAATGCCCTCAAATGGGGTATTTGCGACTATCTACCCATCCCCATCCAAGAAAACGACATCAAAAATGCCTTGCAAAAATGTTGTCGCATCAACGCCGCCCAACAAGCAAGCCTTAATGAGAAAAATGGCAAAAGCGGTCGCACTCGTCAATACATCGCCGCACGCACACACCGTGGCGTTGAGCTCATCTCACTGTCTGATGTCTACTATTTTACCGCTGACCAAAAATACGTCAAAGTACGCCACAAAAATGGCGTGGTACTCATTGATGAAACCTTAAAAGACCTAGAAGAAGAGTTTGAAGGCATCATGTTCCGCATCCATCGCAATGCTTTGATTAATCTGGATTATTTGGATTTGTTGGAGACGGTGGACAGCGGTCAATACCAAGTGCGTTTTCGGGGCATGCCTGAGAAACTGTCGGTATCACGCCGTCATCTGCCCATGCTCAGAGAGAAGATTCACAGCATTTAACGGGGCTAGCCACCCGACACCATCCAAGGGCGTTGATTCGCCCTTTTATATTGCCTTTTGTATTATCCTTTTGCATTTTAGCTGCCTTGATTTAGTCATTATTTATAGCCATGCTAAGAATTGACTGGTGTGAATTTTTATTTGGCATTTTGGGGTAAATGTGGTTAAATAGGCAATCATTTATAAGATAACATAGCGATAACACAATCATGAAAACCCTAACCATCGCCACACGCCAATCTCCACTTGCACTTTGGCAGGCTCATTTTGTCAAAGACGAACTTCAAAAACTCCACCCCGAACTTGACATTCGTCTGTTAGAGCTGGTCACCAAAGGCGATAAAATCCTAGATACTCCCCTTGCCAAAATCGGCGGAAAAGGCCTATTTGTCAAAGAATTAGAAACCGCTCTACTAAGCGGTAAAGCTGATATTGCTGTGCATTCTCTAAAAGATGTACCCATGGTGCTACCCGATGGTCTTATCATTGGGGCGTATCTTGACCGCCACAGTCCTTTTGATGCTTTTGTGAGTAACCACTTTGCCAGTTTGGATGACCTGCCCCAAGGGGCAAAGGTCGGTACATCAAGCCTACGCCGTGAATGCCAACTGCGTGCCTATCGCCCTGACTTAGAAATCATCAGCTTGCGTGGTAATGTCGGCACACGCCTTGGCAAGCTCGATAATGGCGACTATGATGCGATTATCCTTGCCCAAAGCGGCTTGGAGCGGTTGGAGTTACACGAACGCATTCGCCACAGCTTGCCTGCCGACATCTGCCTGCCTGCGGTCGGTCAAGGCACGCTTGCCATCGAGTGCCGAGATGATGAGATTAGAGAGCTCATCAAACCTTTAAACCACGATATCTCCGCCCTACGAGCCATCACCGAGAGAGCCATGAACCATGCCTTAGAAGGGGGCTGTCAGGTGCCGATTGCAGGGTTTGCACAGCTTGATAAAGGCATTCTGCACCTAGAAGGTCGGGTAGGCACGCCTGACGGTCGCACTCTCTTAAAAGTCACCGCCCAGACCGACATCACGGACAATGCCACACAAAATATCCAAAACGCCCAGCAACTGGGGCAGGCTGTCGCCACAGAGCTACTTGCCCAAGGGGCGGATAAAATTCTAAAAGCCCTGTATCAACACCAAGACAACTAATACCAACTTCATAGGTACAATCAACCCAACACCATGACCCCCCTATTCATCAACACCCGTCCCAAGCACAAAGCCGACATGAGCCTAGCCATCCGTAGTGTCAGCTTGCCACTGCTTGCCATTCGGCATTTTGATGAATTGGAGAAATCAGAAATGCAGGATTTGGTGGATTTTACCCATGGTAAATTTGGCATGCTCATCGCGGTGAGTGTGGAAGCGGTGGCGTGTGCGGTGCGTTTTTTAAAAGAGCAAGGCATTAACCATGCCTGCGACCTGCCCCATCATGACACCCTAACCGTCATCGCCGTGGGACAGCCGACAGCGGATGCACTGGCGGATTTTGGTTTTTCGGTGCTGACCCCCCTTGATGTAGGGTGCCCGATGAGCAACGAAGGCATGCTTGCCATGCCCGCCATCGGTGAGCTACACACAGGCGATGATGTGTTGATATGGCGTGGGGTCGGTGGGCGACGGCTGTTATCTGATACGCTCATCGAACGTGGCGTGAATGTGCATGCCATCGCCTTTTATGAGCGGTGCGTGCCGTCAGAGCTGACAAGTGATTTTACTCGTCTGCTTGGCAATGGCATCGATGACAGTCATGATGATACTTTTCACAGCAGTCAAAATCATCAACATCAAATTGACAAGCACTCGCCCATCTTTGTCCTTATTAGCAGTCAGATGAGCCTAAATGCTTGGCAGAGCGTGTGTGACCAACAGATTCACAGCCATCGCACGCACATGCATGGGCTTTTGCCACAAAATGTGATATATTTAACCCTAGGTCATCGCCTAACCGCCCTAACCGCCACGCACTATCCACACAGTCGTGTCTGCCCCGTGGCGGATTTGGCGGAATCAACCCTAAACCAAGCCATACAGGACGTCATGGCAACTTACCCATCGTGAGACATTTTAAAATTTAACCGCTTTTATCATCATGCCAAACACCAAAAAACCCGACAGTCCGAGTGCCGAAGCCATCAAAGCAAATCTAGAAGAACTGGACGCCAAATTCGCCCACGCCAAAGAAACCGAAAAAGAAGAGCTTAAAAAACAAGCCGACCAAGCTCGGGTGGTACTCATGCGACTACAATGGCTGGTCATCATCCTACTGGCAGGTGGACTGTTGTGGCTATACCTTTCTTTTACGTCAGTCGTAGACAAAGTGGATGAACGCCTTGCCAAAATGGACACGGTAGACACTCGCCTAAACGACATGGACGACCGCCTATTTGCCATCACCCCAACCGACAGCCACAAAAAAACAAATAAAGCCGAAACAAGCAAAGACGCTGAGTTTTTAAAAATCGAACTTGCCATGACCAACCGACTCTTTGAACAAGGCAGTTATGATGATACCTTGACCGCCTTGCAAGCCATTGATTATCAGCTTGGTCAGATGACCGGCATTGCTCCATCGGTCAAATCCGCCCTAAGCAGTAGCATAAAAGCGGACATCGCCTACATCGGCACGCTAAAAACACAGCCTGACGCATGGCAGGCTCACATCATCAAAATGCGAGACGTACAAGCCTTTTTACGCACCAAGCAGACCAGCACGCCCAACGCTCCGCTTAGCCGTGGCGATATCTTACTCCATGATGCCAACATGATGTTATCGCTTGCCATCGGTTCGGCAAACGTGCGAGACAGGGGGCTGATGACCAGTTACTTACAAGACGTCCGTTCACAGCTAGAAAGTCATATTACCTTACACGGCGGTAAGATTGACCCTGAGAGCCTAAAAAAACAGTCCGAGCAAACCATCAAAGAAGACAAAAAAGACGGTAAAACCATAAACAATACCGACACCAAAACCGGACAAATCGGACAGCAGGTCGCCCTAAATACCATCGATGACGCCCTATTTTGGGTCTATGATTTGCTTGCCAACAGCCCCAAAAACAAAGAGCTAAGCAGTATTCAGATGTTAAAATAAGCCCCAAAGCAGGCAAAAAGACAGTAAATTCATTATTTTAGATAAATTGAAACTTAAAAGGACATCCCCATGACTCACCCCTACACCGCCACACTCACAGGCAACGACCGCCCCACCGAGCTACACGACTACCCTATCGTCCACGTTCAGCCTGTGGCATGGGGCGACATGGACGCTTTTAACCACGTCAATAATGTCGCCTACTACCGTTACTCCGAGTCCGCTCGTATCAGCTACCTGCACGCCCTTGCCATGTTCAAAGGCGAGACCTTGACCATCTTGGCAGGGTCATCATGCAACTACCTACGCCCCGTGCATTATCCTGACACGCTCCTGATTGGAGTCAAATGCACCAAAATCGGCAACACCAGCCTAAGCATGGCGTACGAATATTACAGCACCGCCCAACAAGCCATCGTTGCCAACGGCACAGCAACCATCGTCCGCACCGACAAAGACGGCAACAAACAGGCATGGACGGCAGACGAACGGCAGATTTTAAGTGATTTTGAAGGGCGTCCGCTATGAGCCATACCATTATGCTAGACACCACAGGGCTAATCTGCCCTGAACCTGTCATGCTCCTACATAAGAGCATTCGCACCGCCAAAGGGGGCGATGAGATTCATATTCTAGCAACCGACCCTGCCACCACCCGAGACATTCCCAACTTTTGTCGGCATTTAGGGCATACGCTTGCCAGTCAAGAGACCCTTGATGACGGCAGTTATCGTTATGTGGTTGTTAAAAAGTTGGGCTAATTTTATCGCTTGGCTTTAAAATGGTGTTGTAAGGGCAAAATCATATTTGCCCTATAAAATATCAGATTTTGGGCGAATTGCAATTCACCCCTGCGATACTCTTTAAGATTTTCTTAAAAAGGCGTTTAATGACACCACTCATACACCCTGCTTAACCGCTCAATCGTCTGCCTAACCCACTCTATTAGCTCGTCATCGCCATAATTATCCAGTTTATCTTTGGCTATAAATTTGCCCAAGCGGTAAAATTCGCCTGTGTTTAGCTCTACTTTTTCGTAGTCAAATTCATGAGCTTGTTTAAAGTCGCCATATTCATTAACACGACTATGCCAAAAATAAAAGTCATCAAAATCCGCCCAATCAATCTCATTTATCCAGTTATTAAATTGCCCCAATGTGCTATTTGAGCTGTTTGCCTTATAAGAATGCCACGTCAAAGCAACAATCAGCCTTTGCCTATTTAAAATCACGACAATAATCGGAGCATTGCCAAGATAATTTTCATATTTATAATAAGCAAAAAAGTGCCGTCTGATTTCCCAGCCGTTGCACCAATTTTGGATATGGGGTTTGGCAAAATGATTGGGTAGGCTTTGATAAATTTGTAAATTAAAGGCTTTAAAAATTTGCCAAGCGGATTTGTGATTGTGCTTAATGTTGTCTAATTCATCAGGGCAATGGAGCTTTAAGTCCTTAATTTGGGAATAAGGTTTATTTAGAATTTGGGCGTGGGTGGATTTTAGCATAATAAATAATTAAGGTTGTTTTTCAAGTTTAAACACATAAGCATAGCCATACCATTTTTCATTGGGATTATAAGTAATGCACACTTTATCGTCAATGGATAAATTATCATAAATATTTAATTTAAAATTACTTGCATTATTTTCTAAATTAAAAGTATTATGACCCCAAGATGGTTTGTTAATTTGACTGACAATCCCACAAATTTTACTTTGGTTTTTGGCAACAAAATATTGAGCTAAATAATAGGATAATCTTGGTGTTAAAAGTATTGTTACGACGATAATAATGGCAAATAAAATATTAAATTGCTCGTCTTGTAATTTTTTATTTTTTTGACATACTTTTCCAAAATATTCATAAAAAGCAAACAAATCCCAAGCACCAAAAGAGTAATCCAACCCTTACAGGTATCATAATACAACAACAATGATAGTGGCAATAAAATCGCCCAAATGACATAAGTGCTTTTATCTATTTTCATTCACACTTCCCTTTAACCAATTTAAAAAATTAAAACTACTTTTCTATTTTTTATTATTATCAAAATAATAAAAATAATTTTATCTATAATTTTTCTAATTTAAACACATAAGCATAGCCATGCCATTTTTCATCAGGATTACAAGTAACGCAAATGTTATCGCCAATGGTTAAATTGCCTTTTAATTGAAAATTGGTTGGGTGGTCTTTTAATAAAAAAGTATCATATTTTAAAAATGACGTATTAATTTGACTGACGACACCGCAAGTATGCACTTGATGTTTGGCAACAAAGTGTTTGGCGATGTTATCTGAGATGATTGCTATCATCAAACCCATAACAAAATATGCTATAAACAGTGTGTCTTTTTTTTGTTTTTTGATAATTTTGGTGGAATTTATTATTAAAAAAATCAGAAATCCCAATATGATAATTATAGCTGAATTATAACTGTAATTGTGATACCAAAAGAAAAGCAAGACAAAAATTGCCATAATAACATAATCGCTTTTTGTGAAGTTTTTCATAAATGATTGCCCTTTAACCAATTCATAAAATTAAAACTGCTTTGCTCTTTTTGATTATCAGCAAAATAATAAAAGCGTTTGCCAATCAAATTATCAGGCAAATAGGTTTGGGGATAATAATGATTGGCATAATCGTGCGGATAGACATAATCCACGCCATAGCCTAATTGTTTCATGAGCTTAGTTACGCCATTTCTTAGGTGGAGCGGTACAGGCGAGTTGTCGTTTTTGACAAAGGCAAGGGCTTCATTAATCGCCGTGTAGGTACTGTTAGATTTGGGTGATGTGGCAAGGTAAACAGTCGCTTGGGCGAGGATAATACGTGCCTCAGGCATACCGATAGACTGCACCGAACGCAAGGCGGTGTCGGCAAGTAATAAGGCATTAGGGTTGGCAAGTCCGATATCTTCACTTGCCAAAATCACCAAACGACGGGCGATGAACGCAGGGTCCTCGCCAGCACTAAGCATACGAGCAAGCCAATAAATGCTGGCATCAGCGTCCGAGCCACGCACCGATTTGATGAATGCCGAGATGATGTCATAGTGTATATCGCCTGCCTTATCATAGCGTGGTAGCACGGTTTGGGCGATGTTTTGTAACAAAGCATCATCTATGATTAGGGTAAAACCATCTGAGTATTGGCAAGCGATTTCCAATAAATTCAATGCCTTACGAGCGTCCCCACTGGCAAGGCGTGCGATATTGGCAAGGTCGCCTTGTACCGTGAAATTTTTCAAAAATGTATCAGTCGCCAATGCCCTTTGTAGCACTTGCACCAATTCATCAACGGTCAATGGCTCTAAGCGGTACACTTGACAGCGAGAGAGCAAGGCGTTGTTTACGCTAAAAGACGGATTTTCGGTGGTCGCCCCAATCAGCGTGATTTTACCGCTTTCAACCGCCCCAAGCAGAGCGTCTTGTTGGGCTTTGTTAAAGCGATGAATCTCATCAATAAACAGCACAGGCGAGCCAAAATCCAAACCGCCTGTCATGCCTTTTCCGCCGTCTATCAGCTCACGCAATTCCTTGACGGTCAAATCAAGGGCGGATAGCAGATGAAATTCACGCCCAACAGCATGGGCAAGTAGCCGTGCCAAAGTCGTCTTGCCAATCCCTGCTTCGCCATGCAAAATCAGGCTTGGCAGGTGGTTATGGGCAATCATACGGCTAATGGGGGCATTATCGCCCAATAGGTGCGTCTGTCCGATGATGTCAGAGAGCTGTTTTGGGCGGACTCGTTCGGCAAGAGGAATATTTAAGGTAGCCATTTTGAGGTTTTGTACCAATAATAGTTAATGGATAGGTTGATTAAAAATATCACAAAGACAGCCAAAATATAAATAAACAAATAAAAATCAAAACTGACATATCCTATTATCAAAAATAAGATGGTGTAATTTGATGCAAATTGGATGGTATTCGTGTTTTTTAATTTTGGATTTAGGGATGATTTTGTATGGCATTTTTGACACACATAATCATCATCTGCTGTGTTGTGAAATCTTTGAGATTGGCAATGTGGACAATATGGTGCATGTGCATCAAAAGAGGTTGCTAGTTTATCATGGGCAACAGAGATATTAAAATCATTTTTGATATCATCATAGTTATCCACGCCTTTTATTAGGGGTTTGTTTTTTATTTTATAAGCATGATAATATCTTAGATTGTTTTCAATGGCAACAATTGCCACAAAAAACAAAAACATGATAAGAACAATCACTGCCACCCAAAATCCTGTTGTAAGATTGAATTTATCTAAATTAGCAAAAGCGAATATAATGCTATAAATCAATATGAATATGCCAGTACAAATCACATATGGTTTATAATATCTTTTGATGAAATATTTGACAAGTTGCCAAAAAGTCATTTGCTGCAAATCAGGCGTAAACGGATTGACCAATAGGCTTTTTTGGCAATGCGGACAAAAGATGATGCCATGTTTATAAATCACATCACAAAATATCTTGCCACAATCACCATGTGGACAAGTGCGTGGGGTGGGTGTTAAGTGAAATGGATTTTTCATGCATTTTTAATCAAAAAGTTCATGGGTGCAAAATACACCCAGCCCGATTTTATCACATGGCATAAAAAATTGACATAAAAAATCTGCCAAAATATTGACAGATTTTTATAAAAATCATTTGATTGAATGATTAACGATGATCACGCTCACGAACAGTGATGGGCGATGCCAAACGGTAATTTGCTGCGGCAGTTTTTGCACCCATGATGCTTGCCACGAAAGTCAGTAGCGTGCTAATCAACCAAAATAGACCAGAATATAGGGCAGCTTTACGAGCAGTATCTTCTGCATTTTGTAGCGTTTGCTCAATATTCATCTTAGCATCAGCAATGGCTTGCTCAGTTTTGGCACGATATTCATGATAAGCGGTGGCAGTTTCTTCACGCACCTCTAATGCTTGCTCTTGGGTTAAACCCTCTGCTTGTAGTCTGGCAATAAGCTCATCACCTGTAACAATGGCTTGCACCTCATCGGCACGCTGCTTGGCGTATCCATCAATATTTTTCCATGTGTCAAGATTGGTAAAATCCATGCCATTAAGGTCAGCTTTGGTTTTGTTAAGCATGTCTTCAAGCACATTCACTGTTGCGCTGATTTGTGCTTCATCAAAAGTTTCGTTGTTCTTAGCAACCCAAGCTTCGATGTCTTGACGGCTGATATTGCCTGTGGCTTTTTGGTACAGCTCTTGTGCTTTGGCAGTGGTATCGCCACCTGCGGCATTAGATGAGCCAGCTGCTGCGGTAGCACCAGCACCAGCTACTGTTGTTACCGTTGATGTAACGGCACTGGCAGCCCCTCCAATAGCACCTGCGGTTGTGCCAACAGCGTTGCCAGCAGTTCTTACAATGCCAGTTACACTATTAAAAGCAAATACAGAGCTGATGACAACGATGGCTGCTGCGGTTAGCATACCTGTTAAAGCAGCGTCTTTTGGCAAAATGTCGGTACCATCGCCAAATAACGCCTCTGGTGCTGATGCTTTGACGGCAAAAAACCCTGCAACAAAAGCACTGATTAAAGCGGTTACTGCGGCATAAACGCCAGCAGCAATACCTGCCCCACGCAAATCTAGTGATAAAAAAGAGCTTAGCACTAAGGCCAAAGCCAGCATTATCATAGATACAACAAGACCCATCAAAAGTCCTGCAAAAATGCCACGCCATGAAGGGCGTCTGGCGGCCGTTGTATGAATACTCATAAGTGATCCTCTACAATCTTAATATAAAAAATAGTGATAATTGATGTGATGATATAAAAATTAAATCCGAACGAACGGACATTATAAAAAAAGTTTGTGTAATGTTCAATAAGACTTTGGTAACCATCAGGTAATATAAGTAACTGTCAAATCTTCCACCCAATCAAAATGAAAATAAAATATGAATTATCAGCAAAAATAATGTAACAAAATAAAGTCATTGATATAAATTTGTTACAATACGCTCTGTGATGCCATCAAATCATTGCTTGACTGCAAGTGTTACTGTGTAAGTTTTGCCCTGTTTGATTTTATCGGCATTACCAAACACCTCATTAAATGAGCGTTTCATAAAATCCCGCAGTCCGTTAATGGTAACAACATAAAACCGCCCACCCACTTCCATGCGTTCATAAGCGTCCAGCAGGTACAGATAATGCTGTTCTTTACTGGCTTTGGCGGGTAAATTGCTCATGACAAGGCTAAATTTTTTATCTTTATCCACATGATAAAAGCCGTTGGAGAGCTGAACGTGGGTGTTGGTCAAGCCATTTTTTTGGCAATTTAATTTGGCATATTCTACCGCCACAAAGTCTTTATCAATGAGCAAATGCTGACCGTTTGGGCATTCACGTCCTGCCGTCATGCCCAGCACGCCATAGCCACAGCCCAAATCAATGGAATCATCATCCGCCCTAAAATCAATATAATCAAGGAGCATAAGACTGCCATCATCGAGCTTTTCTGGGCTAAAAATCCCCCACGTGGTATTAAAGGTAAAGGGCTTACCAAGCACGTCTTGGGTAAATGTGATGTCTTGTCGCCATTGTTTGGCTTTATTTTGCAGGTCGGCTAGGGTGGTTTGGGTCATGACGATTTCTCTAAATCCAAAAAGCTCATTATACCCCAATCCCCCTACGCATACCATAGCAATATAGGCAGACAGTTTTTGCCAAAAATGTTACAATGGTATTTTTATTTGGATAATTGGCATGAACATTTCAAAATTTGGCAAAAAATTCACCCAAAACAGTGGCATATTACAGCTCATGGACGATTTGGGGAATGCCCTAAACAGCGACAAGCCTGTCAATATGTTAGGCGGTGGCAACCCTGCCAACATCGCTTCGGTCAATGACGTGTACCTACAAATGCTCAAAGACAGCATACAAGGCGATGGGGCGGACAGTTTTGCCTTAGACTGTGCCAGCAATTATTCCAATCCGCAGGGCGATGGCAAATTTATCACGGCGTTGGTGGAATTTTTTAATCGCCATTATGATTGGGGCATTACCAAGGATAACATTGCCCTAACCAATGGTTCGCAAAACGCCTTTTTTTATTTATTTAATTTATTTGGTGGGGCGTTTGATGATGGCGATAAGTCCATTTTGTTGCCACTTGCTCCTGAATATGTCGGCTATGCGGACGCTCATATTGACGGCAAGCATTTTATTGGCATAAAGCCAAAAATTGAGCTGTGCGATTATGACAATCAAGATGGCTTTTTTAAATACAAAGTGGATTTTGACGCCCTAGAAAATTTGGACGCATTAAAAAATAATCAAATCGGAGCAATCTGCTGTTCTCGCCCAACCAACCCCACAGGCAACGTGCTGACCGATGACGAAATGGCACGGCTTGATGCTATCGCCCAAACGCACAACATTCCCTTAATTATTGATAACGCCTATGGAATGCCGTTTCCCAATATCATTCACACCAAGGCGAATTTGGTGTGGCATGACAATATCATTTTGTGTTTTAGTTTATCAAAAGTGGGGCTGGCTGGCGTGCGGACGGGCATTGTCATCGCCAAACCTGAGATTATCAAGGCAATCAGCAGCCTAAATGCCATTGTCAATCTTGCTCCGTGTCGTTTTGGGGCGAGCATTGTTACACCCCTGATTAACAATGACAAAATCAATGACTTATCATTACAAGAGATTCGTCCGTTTTATTTAAAGCAAGCCCACACCGCCATTGGCTTATTAAAACACGCCTTTCAAGACTTACCCCAAGTCAAAATCCATAAGCCAGAAGGGGCGATATTTTTGTGGATTTGGTTTGAGAATCTGCCCATTTCTACCCAAAAATTGTACGAAATGTTAAAGGAGCAAGGCACGCTTATTATCCCCAGTGAGCATTTTTTTGTGGGGATTGACACGTCTGATTATCGCCATGCCCATGAATGTATTCGCATGAGTATCGCCCAGCCTGATGAAGTTTTGGAGAAGGGAATTAGGGCGATTGGGGAAGTGGTGCGGGGGGTTTATCAAGCCAATCCCAACCCATAAATCAACCCACTTTTTATTAGGGTGTATTGAACTTTTGTATTTGCAATGAAAAATAGAGGAAATCGCACATTTTTCAAGGAAAAAACGCAGGTTGATAGTCATTCTATCAAGCAAGTTTTTGACGCAGAAAAACAAGATTTAGCCATTTTTCATGCAAAAACTATTAATTCATTTCTAAAATATTTCTAAATTGTAAATAGTGTTATAAAGGTTCAACACGCCCTAAATCAATGCTAAAATAAAACCATTTTATCCAACGAGACCCCCCATGAATTTATCGCAACTACTCAAAGACACCAATTACCAACTTACCCAGTTTTCTGCCGAGCACATCACACTATTGGAAAATACCATTTTTCAAAAACCCAGTAAAAATGGCGATGTACCGCATGTACATTGCTTGGTACGCAAAAAGGACATTAAACTAACCCCAGAAGAAGCGGTTCGCCAACTGTATCTGATGAAATTACACCATGATTATGGCTATCCTTATGAACGCATGGAATTGGAATATTCGGTGCATTTTGGGCGTGAAAAAAAGCGTGCCGATATTGTGATTTTTGATAAAGATAATCCCAACGTTGTTTATATCATGGTGGAGCTTAAAAAGCCTAAATTAAAAGACGGCAAAGAACAATTAAAATCCTATTGCAATGCCACAGGAGCTCCGATTGGCGTATGGACAAATGGCGATAGTATTTCCTATTACAACCGCCGAGACCCCAATTATTTTAAAGACATTCCCAATATTCCAAGCGTTCACGAAAAATTATCTGATATTTTGCAAGAACGTTGGACGATTGATGATTTGATTAAAAATGACAAAATCGCCACTCAACGCAAATCTTTAAAAGATTTGGTGATTGAAATGGAAGATGAAGTTTTGGCAAATGCAGGGGTTGATGTTTTTGAAGAATTGTTTCAGCTTATCTTTACCAAACTTTATGACGAAATGGAAAGTACACGCAATAAAAGCCGTCATTTGGAATTTCGTAATTATGGCGATACCGAAAGCGATTTAAAAGCCAAAATTGGGGCTTTATTTGATAAAGCCAAAAACAAATGGGAGGGGGTATTTGCTGAGAGTAGCAAGATTAATTTATCGCCGTCCCATTTGGCGATTTGTGTGTCATCATTAGAAGAAGTGAAATTATTTAATTCCAATCTTGATGTGGTGGATGAAGCCTTTGAATATCTTATCAATAAATCATCAAAAGGCGAAAAGGGACAATATTTCACGCCACGCTATGTCATTGATATGTGTGTCAAAATGCTAGACCCCAAAGCCGATGAAACTGTGATTGACACCGCATCGGGCAGTTGTGGTTTTCCTGTGCATGCCATTTTCCATGTTTGGGAAAAACAGCTTAAAGAAAAAGGCTTGGAGCGTTCTCATTTATTTACCGCCGAACAAAAACTGCCCGAACAGCTTGATTATGTGCAAGAAAAAGTTTTTGCCATTGATTTTGATGAAAAGGCGGTGCGTGTCGCCCGTACCCTAAACTTAATCGCAGGGGACGGACAAACCAATGTGTTGCATTTAAACACCCTAGATTATGAGCGTTGGGAAGATTTTACCAAAGATGAAGAATGGGGCGACATCTATGGAGAGGGCTGGAAAAAATTAAGAAAATTACGCACCACAAAAAATCAAAACCGTGATTTTGAATTTGATGTACTAATGGCAAATCCGCCCTTTGCAGGCGACATCAAAGAAACCCGCATTTTGGCACGCTATGAATTGGGCAAAAACAGCAAAGGCAAACAACAATCCAAAGTGGGGCGGGATATTTTGTTTATTGAACGCAATTTGGATTTTTTAAAAGACGGCGGACGCATGGCGATTGTGCTACCACAAGGGCGTTTTAATAACAGCAGTGATAAATACATTCGTGATTTTATCGCCGAGCGTTGCCGTATTTTGGCGGTGGTAGGCTTGCATGGTAATGTCTTTAAACCGCATACAGGCACAAAAACGTCCGTGCTATTTGTGCAAAAATGGCATGATGAACTGTGCCCAAAAGTGGACGATTACCCTATTTTCTTTGCGACCATGCAAAGCCCGAGCAAGGACAATTCAGGCGACAAAATCTATGTCAAAAATGCAGACGGCACGCCCAAATTGGACAGTCATCAACATTTAATCGTAGAGCATGATTTATTTAATCACGACAACATCACCCAAGACGGCATTGCCGAAGCCTTTATTGAATTTGCCAAAAAGGAGAGATTATCTTTTGTGGGAAAGGACTAAGCCCTTTTGATAATGCCAAATATCAGGCATTGTTAAATGGGCTGGAAGTGAGTGTTTTGCTATTATCGGAAGTTCAAAAAGATAATTTTACCGCCCGCATTGACTCAGAATTTTTTATGAAAAAATATCTTTTTTCAGATGAAATTATTGCCAATATGGAGCATTACGATTTTGAATCTGTTTTAGATGTTAAGGGTGGGAAAAGGTTGCCAGAAGGACACCTTTTCGTTGAAAGTGGCAACATACCCTATATTAGAGCAGAAGATATAAAAAATGGTTTTGTGCAATATGAAAATAGTCCCTTAATCTCATTAAATACCCATAATGAAATTAAACAATATCAAACAAATTACAATGATGTATTATTAACAATTGTTGGAAATTCAATTGGGGATGTTGGTATTGTTAAATTTAACTTAAATAAATGCAATCTAACAGAAAATGCTGTTAAGTTAGTTCCCAAAAATAGCGATGTTAATAGCGATGTTTTATTTGTGTTTTTGTTAACAAAATATGGGCAGAATTTTATTGAAAGAAATAAGGTTGGGACGGCTCAGCCTAAACTGTCCATTGAAAGAATTAGAAAATTTAAGTTTCCAAAATTAAATGAAAAGTTACAATCGGATATTAGTGAAATTATCAGCCAATCTTTTCATTTTAATGAATTTTCAAAACAAAAATACACAGAAGCTGAAACCCTATTATTAGAACATCTAGGTTTAAAAGACTTTCAGGTAGCCTGCAATCCTGTGAATATTAAATCTTTAAAAGAAAGTTTTTTACAAACAGGCAGATTGGATGCGGAGTTTTATCAACCTGTTTATGAGCAATTAGAAAATTTTATCAAAGCCCATTCAAATGGTTTTGAAAAATTAGGTAAAGTATGTCATTTAAAAGACACCAATTATACCCCAAAAGATGACCAAGAATATGATTATATTGAATTGTCCAATATCGGTAAATCAGGCGAAATAACAGGCTCAACTCGGGCGTTAGGGGCAGAATTACCGTCTCGTGCCAGACGAAAAGTGCAAACCAATGATGTGATGATTTCCAGTATTGAGGGTTCACTACAAAGTTGTGCCATTGTTTCGCCACAATATGATAATGCATTATGTTCAACAGGGTTTTATGTATTATCGTCAGATGTGATAAATGCCGAAACATTATTGGTGTTATTTAAATCTGATTTAATGCAACAGATTTTAAAGAAAAACTGCTCGGGTACGATTTTAACCGCCATTAACAAAGATGAATTGTTAAACATTCCATTACCAATCATTGCTCCAAAAATCCAAACCCAAATCGCTGAATTTGTCCGCCAAAGTAATGAACTGCGAAAACAAGCCACCCAATTATTAGCCCAAGCCAAATATAGCGTAGAGGCAGAAATTGAGCAAAGTGCTTTACAAGAGAGAGAGAGAGAGAGAGAGAGAGGTTTATAAATGAGGCTAATTATCATTTAAGATTGGCAGAATGGGTATTGTTGGAAAGTTTGCTTTTGGGGCAACCCAAAAATATATCAGTGCAATCATTTAGCCAATCTTTTGGCATTAGCGGTCGACTTGATGCAGAATATTACCAACCAAAATATAAGCGATTATTGCAAAAATTAAAACAATACCGCCACAAAACATTGGGTGAATTGGTTGATTTGCAAAAATCGGTAGAAGTGGGGTCGGAAAATTACCGTGATGAAGGTTTGCCTTTTGTGCGAGTGGCGGATTTTTCCAAATTTGGGATTAGCCAGACGGATAAGTTCGTCAATCCTGCGGATTTTGCTGACATCATTCGCCCCAAAAAAGACACCATTCTACTTTCAAAAGACGGTACAGTGGGCATTGCTTATTGTGTGCCGTCTGATTTGGAGGTGATTACTTCTGGGGCTATTGTGCATTTGTCTTTGAAAACAGATGAAATTTTGCCCGATTATTTGGCATTGGTGCTAAATTCAGAGGCGGTACAACTGCAAGCACAGCGAGATGCAGGCGGTTCAATCATTCAACATTGGAAACCGTCTGAGATTTTGGAGGTGGTGATTCCTGTTTTACCAAAAGAGATTCAGCAGACAATCAGCGATAAAGTGCAGACGAGTTCTGAATTAAAAAATCAAAGCGAAATTTTACTAGAACAAGCCAAGATTTTGGTGGAAAATGAGATTGAGAATATGGGGTAAATATGGCAAATCACCAACAAGATTTAAAGAAAGAATGGTTTATGAAGTCTAAGATAGACTACCATGCACCATTTGTAACCTTATGGTTAAGTTGCAATAGTTGGTACAACTTTCATTATGGTTTAGCTAACGACAGAGAGCATATAAACGAGATTAAAAGAGACACAAGCAATAAGAATAAGGTTTATATCGCTTTTAAAAACCTTTTAGAATCAGGTAATCCAAAAGAGCGGGCTAATATTTATAATTGTATTGAGCAGTTGCATTATGCTTTAATCCAAGCTGAACTTGTTTATTCAGGGAATAATATCCCCAATAATTCAAAGATGAGCCTAAGTAACGCTTTAATGGACTTTAATGCCAATCCTAAGATTTTTGAAAATTTAATTATTGATAACGCCAAAACTAAGAGCGGGAAATTAAAAAATCAATTTGCCTCTGCACACGATTTAGGAACCTTAGTTTTAAATAATGATTCGCAAAAAATTTTTGCAGGATTGTTTGAGGTTATTTATCAAGTACGCTGTCATTTGGTTCACGGAAGTTTAGAGCCAAATGACAAAAATCACGAAGTTGCACGTTATTGTTATTTGATTTTATTTGAATGTTTAAAGGGTTTCTGTGGATAAAGCAACTACCCCCTAGGGTGGTGTTCTTCGTGCAAGGCTTGTAGGCGTGCCGTGGCAACGTGGGTATAAATCTGCGTGGTGGATAGGTCGCTATGCCCAAGCAAAAGCTGAACACTACGCAAGTCCGCCCCGTGGTTGAGCAGGTGCGTGGCAAAAGCATGGCGAAGCGTGTGTGGCGAGATGTCGGTCGTGATACCCGCCAGTAGAGCGTATTTTTTAATCAAATGCCAAAAGTTATGGCGGGTCATATAACCGCCCTGCTCGGTCAAAAACACCGCTTGGCAGTCACCGCCCTTTGTGCCGACCTTACCACTTTTGCCAGCGGTCAGTTCATGACGACGGACGAGATAACTTTGTAGGGCGTTGTGGGCGTACTCACCAAGCGGAATCAGGCGAGTCTTTCCGCCCTTGCCCGTCACTTGGAGCCAGCCTGCGTTTAGATTTAGCTCATCGAGCGACAGATTGACCAGCTCTGATACACGCAGACCGCAGGCATACATGACTTCAAGCATGGCTTTATCACGCAGTCCCAGTATGGTCGCTAGGTCAGGCGTGCCAAGCAGTCTGGTAATGTCGTCTTCGGATAAGGTCTTGGGTAGGGGCTTGTCAGCTTTGGGGTTTTTGATGTTCTCACAGGGGTTGTCGTCACGCACCCCTTCGCCCACTTGCCATAAGAAAAACTGGCGTAAACTTGCCAACATTCTCGCCTGCGTGCGTGGCGATTTGCCTTGGTTTTGTAGATACACCAAGCACCCTGCCACGTCCGTCTCCTGCCAATGGGGCAATGCCCGCTCACTGCTTGCCATGCAAGTACGCAAATCACGGATGTAGGCGTTACGGGTGCGTGTGGCAAGCCCCCGAGCGAGCATGTTAATACGAAATTCGGTCAGATACTCTGGGTCGGTGTCAGTGGTCGCCAAGGACGGCAGGCGGGGCTTGGTGGCTCGGGTTTTGCTCATGGTCGGATACGGTGCTAATATTGGGGGTATTGTAACAAACTTTGGGGGATGATTAAATGATTTTTGGGCATGCCTGCCCTTTATCATGCAATTTGCATTTTAAAAATATTTTAAAGACAAATAAGGCTTGGCTGTTTTTAAAATTTTACATCATCTGCCTTTAATCCCCCAAATCCGCCCCCATGTAGCCTATAAATTTTTAACATAAATAGGCACCCTTATGGCAAGCACCCTAAACACCGCAGAAGAAATCATTGCCGACATCAAAGCAGGCAAAATGGTCATCTTAATGGACGATGAAGACCGTGAGAACGAAGGCGACATCGTCATGGCGGCGGTTCATGTCAAGCCGTCCGACATCAACTTTATGATTACTCACGCTCGTGGGCTGGTGTGTTTGACCTTATCCGAAGCCCGTTGCCGTCAGCTTGAACTACCCCTAATGAGCGACAAAAACGGGGCGAAGTTTAGCACCAACTTTACCCTATCCATCGAAGCTAGCGAGGGCGTAACCACAGGCATATCCGCCGCCGACCGTGCCCGAACCGTGCAGGCAGCCGTCGCCCCCTTTGCCAAACCCACCGACATCGTCCAACCTGGGCATATCTTCCCCATCATGGCAAAACAAGGCGGGGTGCTACATCGGGCAGGTCATACCGAAGCAGGCTGTGACTTAGCACGCCTTGCAGGGCTTGAACCTGCGGCGGTGATTTGTGAGATTATCAAGCCAGACGGCGAGATGGCACGTCGTGATGACCTAGAACT
Organism: Moraxella sp. K127; assembly: GCF_015223095.1. Lineage (NCBI taxonomy): Bacteria > Pseudomonadati > Pseudomonadota > Gammaproteobacteria > Moraxellales > Moraxellaceae > Moraxella > Moraxella sp. K127. The sequence continues at coordinate 20,182 of NZ_JADFBZ010000040.1, forward strand.
CTTTGCCAAAGAACACGGGCTTAAAATCGGCACCATCGCCGACCTTATCCATTATCGCATGACCAACGAGCAGACCGTGGAAGTCATCGATGAGCGGGATTTTGCCAGTGAATTTGGGGCGTTTAAACTCTACCGTTTTAGAGAATATGGGGCGGACGAGACCCACATCGCCCTAGTCAAAGGCGACCCAAGCCGTGGCGTGGCGACCGTGCGAGTCCACGCCCTAAATCCCCTAAAAGATTTGTTTGGGCATGCTGACAGTAAGCACAGTTGGGATGTTCGCTCAGCACTGGCTCAAATCGGGCAAAGCGAGCAAGGCGTGTTTGTGTGGATTGACTCGGGGCGTGCCGTCGATGTCAGCGGTGCGTTAGACAAATGCCAAGCCAATGTCAGCGTTCACGAAAGTAGCGAGCCTTATCGCAGTATCGGGGTCGGAGCCCAAATCCTAAAACAGCTTGGCGTCAAAGACATGCGACTGCTATCAAGCTCCGCCAAATTTAACGTCTCAGGCTTTGATTTAAACATCGTGGAAGTTGTGCCACGTTGATTGTTGGTTTAAAATAACAAAAAAATCGGATAAGCCACTATCCGATTTTTTACTTAGCACTAGGATGGACTAAGCCATGCTTGTTTATGACATTTTTTGACCCACAGGCACGACTTGGACAAACAAAAAACCAATTTCCAATTTCCAATTTCCAATTTCCAATTTCCAATTTCCAATTTCCAATTTCCAATTTCCAATTTCCAATTTCCAATTTCCAATTTCCAATTTCCAATTTCCAATTTCCAATTTCCAAAATATTGTCCGCCGATTTTATATTTTGTCAAGTATTTTTATGATTATCAATGGGTTAAGATTTGGGATTAACTCATTGACTATTTTTGATAAATGATTTATATTAACCAAAAATCCACATAAGGACACCTGATGAACGTACAGCCTTGGCATTGGTTGGTTTTTGGTCTGATTTTGATGATATTAGAGATGTTTGTGCCGACCTTTTTTCTGCTATGGTTCGGGGCGTCTGCTGTTGTTACGGCAGTGCTTGCGTGGGCGTTTGGCTTGGGCTTTGGGGTAGGGGTCATCTTGTGGCTTGTGCTGTCGGTCATCTCGTGCGTGGCGTGGTTTAAATTTATTCAGCCCAACATCAAGACTCGCACGACCGCAGGGCTTGGGGGCAGTGTCATCATCGGCGAGATAGGCATGCTTACCCACGCCCCAAGTGCAGACAGGCTCGGCAAAGTGCGGTTTAGCGTGCCAAAAGTCGGCTCTGATGAATGGCTGTGCCGTGGGGCAGATGGCGAAGTGTTACAGGCAGGCGATAGGGTCGTGGTGGTGCAGATACTCGGTAATGAGTTGGTGGTTCGGCGTAAATAATGCCATTGGACTGCTGTTTATTACCAATTCATCATATTAGATAGATTGGTAGGGGTAAATCGCATTTGCCCTGTATTTCATTGATATAATTTTAGATAACTGTTAGATAGGGGTTTATTATGGAAGTTTTATTTGTCTTGGTGGCGTTTGTCGTCTTTACCGTTTTTAAGGGTGTCAGGCTCGTACCACAAGGCTATAAATGGGTGGTTCAGCGACTGGGGAAATATCATCAGACCTTAGAACCGGGTTTGAATTTTATCATTCCCTTTGTTGATACGGTCGCCTATAAAATCACGACCAAAGACATCGTGCTTGACATTCCCAGCCAAGAAGTCATCACCCGAGACAACGTGGTCATCATCGCTAATGCGGTGGCGTATATTAACATCATTCAGCCAGAATATGCGGTGTACGGCATTGAAGACTATGAATACGGCATTCGCAATCTGGTACAAACATCTTTGCGTTCTATCGTGGGCGAGATGGATTTGGACAGTGCGTTATCAAGCCGAGACCAAATCAAAACCCAGCTCAAACACGCCATATCAGACGACATCGCCGACTGGGGCATTACCCTAAAAACGGTGGAAATCCAAGACATCAAGCCGTCCCACACCATGCAACTGGCGATGGAAGAGCAAGCGGCTGCCGAACGCCAACGCCGAGCCATGGTAACACGAGCGGACGGACAAAAACAGGCGGCTATCTTGGAGGCGGACGGACGATTAGAAGCGTCTCGCCGTGATGCCGAAGCTCAGGTGGTGCTTGCCAAAGGTTCAGAAGAGTCCATTCGTCTTATTTCATCGGCGATGGACGGCAAAGAAATGCCTGTTGTGTACTTGCTTGGCGAGCAGTACATCAAGGCGATGAACGAGATGGCACAATCTGATAATGCTAAGACGGTTGTATTGCCTGCCGATATCCTAAACACGGTCAAAGGATTGGTGGGCGATAAGTTAAAGGGTTGATTTTATAATCATTTAACTTCAAAACGCACCAATGAAAGTAAGGTGCGTATGACACATTAATAAGATTTTTCATCTAAAAGGTGCGTGGTACGCACATTACCATACAACCAATGAATTTTTTTAAAATTTAACATTGGTACAAATTGGGGTTAATTGACTATAAAAATAAAAAGCGGTGATGATGACCGCTTTTTATTTGTAGATAAAGTTTTAAAAGATAAAAGGCGTATGATACACCCATAAATTATCTTTTAAGTTATCTTTTAAATTATCAATCCAATTCATCAAGCCACGCCATTTGAATGGCTTCTAATATCGCTTCGTTGGATTTGTCAGGCTCGCCCACAAAGCCATCAAGCTCGCACACATAGCGGTGCAAGTCGGTAAAGCGAATGTACTGCACGTCCACATCAGGGTGCTTTTCGGCAAGGGCGATGGCGATGTCTAAGCTGTCGTGCCAGTTGAGTTTCATAAAAAACCTTTTTTAGAGATAAGTTTACACAAATTTTAGCAAAAATTTTAAACCAATGCTATAATAATCGCCATTTTTATTTATCATTGTTAAATTATGAGCGTACAAACCCACACCCCCAATCCCAACCAAAATCAACGTAAAGGCAAACCACAAATCGCCAAAGCTGACCCCACCAATCCGCACCTAACGCCGATTGACCGTGAGATTTTGACCCCGCCAAACGGACACAAAAAGGTACTACTGCACTCATGCTGTGCCCCTTGCTCGGGTGAGGTCATGGAGGCGATGCTTGCCAGTGGCATTGAGTTTACCATTTATTTTTATAATCCCAACATTCACCCCAAAAAAGAGTACGAGATTCGCAAAAACGAAAACATCGCTTTTGCCGAAAAGCACGGCATACCGTTTATTGACGCCGATTATGACATGGATAATTGGTTCGCTCGTGCCAAAGGCATGGAGCAAGACCCCGAGCGTGGCAGACGCTGTACCATGTGTTTTGACATGCGATTTGAACGCACCGCCCTATACGCCCACGAGCATGGCTTTCCTGTGATGACAAGCTCGCTTGGTATCAGCCGCTGGAAAAACATGGCTCAAATCAACGACTGCGGACATCGTGCCGTTGCCCCCTATGAGGGCTTGGATTATTGGGATTTTAACTGGCGTAAAGGCGGTGGCAGTAGCCGCATGATTGAGATTAGCAAGCGTGAGCATTTTTATCAACAAGAATACTGTGGCTGTGCTTATTCGCTCCGTGATACCAATAACTTTCGCCGTAGCCAAGGGCGTGAACCCATTAAAATCGGCGTGAAGTATTATGGGGATGATGACCAATAAATAAGCCATTAAGACCAAAAGACCGTTTAATGACGGTCTTTTTTGTGCTGTTTAATAAATTTTATCAATCATCATTTAAAATTCATCAAGTTTTTTCAATTTAAAAAATCAAATCAAAACATCAAATTATTATAATTTACCAAATCATCAATCCTGCCTATAATAGCCCCATAGATTGACAAATCAAGTAACAGCAAAGTTCAAGCCAGTCATCTAAGTTGGCAATGAGTGTCATTTGTATTGTTTACATACGCTAACCGACAAGCCTACTCTGCTTTGCTATACTTGTTTTGTCATACCTTTAATCAAAATACACCGTAACCTAGGATTTATCATGACTGATACACCAAAATGCCCTTACTCAGGCACACCCCTTACCCGTAGCAACGGAGCCCCTGTTGTCGATAACCAAAACTCATTGACCGCAGGTGCCAGAGGCCCCCTACTTGCCCAAGATTTGTGGCTCAACGAAAAACTTGCCGACTTTGCCCGTGAAGTCATTCCAGAACGCCGTATGCACGCCAAAGGCTCAGGGGCGTTTGGGACATTTACCGTCACAAACGACATCACCAAATACACCCGTGCCAAGATTTTTAGCGAAATCGGCAAAAAAACCGAAATGTTTGCCCGTTTTACCACCGTAGCAGGCGAGCGTGGGGCGGCGGACGCTGAACGTGATATTCGTGGTTTTGCCCTAAAATTCTACACCGAAGAAGGCAACTGGGACATGGTTGGCAACAACACGCCTGTGTTCTTTTTAAGAGACCCCAGAAAATTCCCCGACCTAAACAAAGCGGTCAAAAGAGACCCTAAGACTAACTTGCGTAGTGCCACCAACAACTGGGATTTTTGGACGCTACTGCCCGAAGCCTTCCACCAAGTTACCATTGTCATGTCCGACCGTGGTATTCCTAAGTCGTTCCGCCATATGCACGGCTTTGGCTCGCATACGTATAGCTTTATCAATGCTGATAATGAGCGTTTTTGGGTTAAATTCCATTTTCGCACTCAGCAAGGTATCCAAAACCTAACCGATAGCGAGGCCGAAGCGGTCATCGCCAAAGACCGTGAGAGCAATCAACGTGATTTGTTTGATACCATTGAACGTGGCGATTTCCCAAAATGGAAAATGTACGTACAAATCATGCCCGAGCAAATGGCAGAAGAAGTGGATTTTCACCCCTTTGACTTGACCAAAGTTTGGTCAAAAAAACAATTTCCACTCATCGAAGTGGGCGAATTTGAGCTAAATCGCAATCCAGAAAACTTCTTTTTGGACGTGGAGCAATCCGCCTTTGCCCCAAGCAACCTAGTACCCGGTATCAGCGTATCGCCCGACCGTATGCTCCAAGCTCGCCTGTTTAACTATGCCGATGCGCAGCGTTATCGCTTGGGCGTAAACCGCAACCAAATCCCTGTGAACGCCCCACGTTGCCCTGTGTACTCAAACCACAGAGACGGTCAAGGGCGAGTGGGCGACAACTATGGCGGACGTCCGCACTATGAGCCAAACAGCTTTGGACAATGGCAAGAACAGCCCCAATATGCCGAGCCACCCCTAAAAATCAGTGGCGACGCCAAGCAGTGGGATTTTCGTGAAGATGACAGCGATTATTTTAGCCAGCCACGAGCCTTGTTTAATCTTATGAGCGATGAGCAAAAACAAGCCCTATTTGACAATACGAGAGGGGCAATGGGCGATGCGTTGGACTTCATCAAATACCGTCATATCCGCAACTGCCACGCCTGCCACCCTGATTACGGTATGGGCGTTGCCAAGGCGTTGGGCATGACGGTAGAAGACGCCATTAAAGCGTATGATACCGACCCCGCCAAACATTTGGCGAGCTGTTTGCCACCAAAGGCGTAAGCGGTTTTGGTTGATTTTAAAGATAAAAGCCACTCTGGATAGAGTGGTTTTTTGTTGTTTGTTTTGATATAATAAATAAAGGAGTAAGTAGCAGATTGATTAAGTCTTTTTTGTCGATAAAAAAATTGCATACTAGATAGCTAGTATGGAGTAGCTTTATACAACGCATTGTCATAAATGTCAAGCGTCGCATAAATCTCAGCATTATGTAAGTATCAATAATTGGCATATCTATATATTCCATTGTTATGAGCATGATTGCTATCATTCTACTAAATTGGGGTGCCATTTCTCATAATGGCGTTTCGGCACACTTTTTCAATCCTTAATGCGTACCCCGCTTACTCCAACTTTTTATCTCCTTTTTTTGATTATGAAAGAAAAAAATCTTTGGTTTAAAGTAAAGTCCTATCCACATATCGGACTACCAATCACTCAGAAAGACTGCAATAAAGTAATTAACTACATAACAAATCCAGAAAATATCAAAAATCACGCTTTCCGCCCTTTCATTCATACCCAAATCATCACGCCCAAATTTCGTAAAGGGTACGATGGTGACGGAAATCTCCTACATAATGGCAAAAGAATACACCAAAAGAAAAAAGTAAGGAATATTTATTACGCAAATCACTGGGATGCAAATATATTTGCATACTATTCACACCTACTTTCCCAAAATTATGAATGCGTTCTTAAACAAAAGGGTCTAACAGAAGTTGTTACTGCTTATAGAAAAATACCAAAAAATAACAGCAATCAGACTGGTAAAGATATTGGAAAATGCAATATTAATTTTGCCAATGACGTTTTTGAGTACATTCGTGAATATACCCAAAAACATCAAGAAATTGCGGTGATAGCTTTTGACATCGAACAATTTTTTGATAACCTAGACCATAAAATTCTAAAAAAGGCATGGGAAAATATTATAAAAAAGACAAATTTACCAGATGACCATTATAATGTTTATAAGGCTATTACCAAGTTTTCTTATGTGAAAGCAAATGACTTATTTCAATTATTTCAAAATGAGATAATTGTAAAAAGTAAATCGGGCAACATAAGGAAAAAGCCAATTAAAAAATTGGAATACCTTAGAAATCAAAATGCAATTGCTTTTTGTGAATTAAAAGACATTCAAAAAATAAGAAAATCAGGTCTAATACAAAACAACAAATATGAAAAATGTACAATAACCAATCAAAAAAAATTAAAAAATTATGGTATTTGTCAAGGCTCTTCAATCAGTGCAACCTTAGCCAATATCTATATGCTAGAATTTGACGAACTAATTCATCATAAAATTCAAGAAATAGGTGGTATTTATAGACGATATTCTGATGATATGGTTGTCATCTGCCCAATCGACCATAAAGATGAAGTTTTAGGGTTGTTTGAAACAAAAATAAAGAGTATTTCTAAGTTGAATATAAACCCCAAAAAGACACAAATATTTTATTTTAAACTAAATGGCAATAATGAAATAACTTGCTTGCAGGAATTTAATGGAAAAATTAATCACAACAGCCACAAGAAGAAATTTGAATATTTAGGTTTTTCGTTTAATGGACAGCACGTCTATCTCAAAAATTCTGCACTTGCTAATTATTATCGCAAAATGAGTATGGGTGTGCGTAGATGTCATTTTTATGCCAATCACATCAGAAATGATACGCAAGGTAAGATTTTTAAAAACAGACTTTATCGACAATATTCATACATTGGAGCCAAGCCAGCAAGAGTAGACAAAACCAAAAATAAATGGAAGCCTTCAAAACGCAAAAATTGGGGTAACTTTATTGGCTATGCAATGAGAGCAGACCAAATTTTGACGAATAGCAGAATTAAATACCAACTCAAAAACCATTGGAAGATACTTAATGCACGCATAAATAAATAAAAACTGCCCTTTGGAATTTTTGAAAGTCTTAAATGCATAAGGGTGAATTACAGTTCGCCCTGATAATTTTTTAATTTTAAGAAATAATTAAAAAAATTGTATATTATGAAAATATTGGTATAATAATACGATTGTTTCCACAAGGATATCTATGAAAAAACTGCTCATCGCCACACTCATCGCTCTATCACCCCTATCCGTTCATGCCACCAACTGGGTGGACATAGGCAGCACGAGCAACTTTATTTACCACATTGACCGTGATAGCATTCAGACACATTACTTTACTGGGGGCGGTACTTATATCACCGCTTGGGTTAAGAGAGATTATCACCAAGCCCAAGAGCTTAGTAATGGCAAGAAATACTGGCAAACGAGAGCTTTTTCGTATTATGACTGCGTTGCTCGTAAATCAGACTTTGATTATGTTATTTATTAAATCTCTTTCCAAACTAAAAATAAACCTTTATAAGTATTGGGGTTGAAGTTTTTAAAAATCCACAAAAATCGGGGTTTGGAAAGAAGTCTATTATGATAAGCAAAGTAATTCTGTTGACAGTTTCAAACGTTATGTATCCACGCATTCATCAAAAGACTGGACGAGAGCGGTTCCTGATACCGTAGGCGAGGGCAAACTTGATTATGCCTGCTCGCAAGCAGGGTGGTAAAAACATCCGCTTTTTATAAAGCGGATTTTTGTAAACTTGATGAAACGGTATTGTTAATTACCATATATCTTTGGATGTACAGCTAACAAAATCGG
>NZ_JADFBZ010000041.1:0-27391 GCF_015223095.1 Moraxella sp. K127
GTTTTTTGCCCTTATTTTTATCAATCAAAAAGCCCTTGAATATACAAGGGCTTTTGTTTAAGTGATGTTATTCAGAAGTTACCCGATACATCTCTTGGATACTGGTCGTACCTTGTAAGACTTTCATGATACCCGAACGTCTCAAATCACGAAAACCGTGTTTCATCGCTTCGTCTTTGATTTGAATGGCATTACCGTCTTCCATGATAATCCGTGAAATGCTTGGGTAGATTTTCATCACTTCATAGATACCCACACGTCCCTTGTAGCCTTCACGGCATTCAGAACAGCCTACTGGCTCATAGATGACGTTATCAGGGTTGGCAAGGTCTTCTTCGGTAAAGCCCATTTCTAGCAGACTCTGCTTGGGTACGTTGGTTGGGCGTTTGCATGATTTACACAGACGGCGAGCCAGACGCTGGGCGATGACTAAGTTTACCGATGTGGCGATGTTAAATGATGCCACGCCCATGTTACGCAGACGAGTTAGAGTCTCTGGGGCGGAGTTGGTGTGCAGGGTGGATAGTACCATGTGTCCCGTTTGGGCGGCTTTAATGGCAATCTCGGCAGTCTCCAAATCACGAATCTCACCGACCATGACGATGTCAGGGTCTTGACGTAGGAACGCTTTTAGGGCGGAAGCAAACGTAAGACCTACTTTGGGGTTTACGTTAACTTGGTTAATCCCTTCTAAGTTAATCTCCACAGGGTCTTCGGCGGTGGAGATGTTGGTCTCAGGCGTGTTTAGGATATTAAGACCGGTATAGAGCGAGACCGTTTTACCCGAACCTGTAGGGCCTGTGATTAGGAGCATGCCCTGTGGTTTTTCTAGGGCTTCTAAAAACAGCTCTTTTTGGTCAGGCTCATAACCTAATGCATCGATACCGAGCATCGCCGATGACGGGTCAAGAATACGCAGTACGAGCTTCTCGCCAAAGAGTGTGGGGCATGAGTTCACACGAAAGTCAATGGCTTTGGTTTTGGAGATTTTTAGCTTGATACGACCGTCTTGGGGGGCTCGGCGTTCGGAGATGTCCATTTGCGACATCACTTTTAGACGAGCGGCGATTTTGCCGGCAAGCTGAATGGGCGGACGGCTGATAATCTGCAACACCCCATCCACACGAAAACGCACACGGTAAGACTTCTCGTACGGCTCAAAGTGCAAATCCGATGCCCCCATACGAATGGCGTCCAAGAGCATTTTATTAACGAACTTGACCACGGGGGCATCTTCTCCGCCACCGGCATTGACATCCGCCCCTTCATCGTCATCGCCTGTACCACCATCGACATCGCCCGATAAATCCACATCGCCCAAATCACCCAGTCCCACACCGCCTGAGTAGACGTTCTCAATCATTTTTTTGAGCTTGTCTTCTTCAACGACAACGGTCTCAACGGTCAGCTTGGCATTAAATGAAATGGCATCAATGGCATCTAGGCGTGTGGGGTCGGACAAGCCCACAAAAAGTTTATTGCCACGCTTAAATAATGGCAATGCTCCATACTGATTGACGATTTTCTCATCAACCAGCTCTTTATTGACCGCATCAGGTGACAGTGCGTTTAGGTCAAACAATGGGTCGCCAAACTCATGAGCGAGCAGACTGGCAATCTTATTTGCAGGGGCAACTTTATTTTCTACCAAATATGGCACAATCGCCATGTTTTGCTGTTGGGCTTCGGTCAGAGCCTTGGTCATGGCATCAGGGGCGACCAGCTCATTTGACACCAAAATGTGTGCCAAACCCCCAAAATTCGGAGCGGACATAATATTTTCCTAAATCATTTGCCAACATGAAAAATTGGCGTGAAAATTGCATATATTTTTGCTTATTTTACTCCAAAAATACAAAATTTGCTGTGGTTTTGCCATAAAATTTTACCCAAAGGGCGAAGTTTTGGGATTATCGGAAAAACACCGCCAATGATACCGCCCATCATTTGTGTGCTGATTTTTTGGGGAATGTTTGCTATAATATGCTGTTAGGTTAAAATTACAATAGAGCCACAGGAAATCCCATGAGTCAAAAATACGTCATCGGCAACTGGAAATTAAACCCTGCCACCGTATCAGATGCGACCGCCCTTGCCACAAGCCTGCCTGCCAATGACGGCTGTACTGTGGGCGTGGTGCCAAGCCTTGTGCATTTATCAGCAGTCAAATCAGCACTGTCAGACGGCATCCTGCTCGGCGTACAAGACATTGCCCATAAGACGGCAAAGACAGGGGCGTTTACAGGCGATGTGTCAGCTTGTCAGGTGGCGGACGTGGGGGCGAGTTTTACCCTTGTGGGACATTCTGAACGCCGCCAATATCATGGCGAGACGGACGAAATTTTATCCGCCAAAATCGCCCACGCTTTTGCTCACGGTTTATCGGTCATCTACTGCATTGGCGAGACCAAAGATGAGTACGAGCGTGGCGATACCTTTGAGATTTTAAAAAACCAATTAGCCATTTTAAAGGCGTTTGCAAATCAAGCAGATGCCGATGTTACCAAACTTATCATCGCTTACGAGCCTGTTTGGGCAATCGGTACGGGACTGACCCCCACTTTTGATGAAATTGAGAAAACACACCGCTTTATCAAAGATGAATTGACTGCGTTTGGCATGACCACCCCCATTTTATATGGCGGTAGCGTGAACGACAAAAACGCCCCCGAATTTGCCAAATCAAATGTCATTGACGGGGCATTGGTGGGCGGGGCTTCCTTGAAAACTGACAGCTTTACCGCCATTATCCACGCATTTAGCCAATCAAAATAACGAGAACACCATGTTTACATTTATTTTAGCCATTCACATCATTGTCGCCATTGCCTTATCAGGTCTCATACTCATTCAGCACGGCAAAGGGGCGGATGCAGGGGCAAGCTTTGGCTCTGGGGCGGCAGGTACGGTGTTTGGGGCGGCAGGTTCGGCAAACTTTCTCACTCGCACCACCGCCATCCTTGCCACCATATTTTTTTGCACGAGCTTGGCACTGGGTTATCACGCCCAACAAGAAGCTCGTGACCAATTACGCCTAGATGTGCCTGTGGCTGATACGTCCATGCCTGCCGAAACACCGTGATTTGATGATGGATAGGGACTAGGTTTTGCCAAGCTCTTATCACAATGAAGACCGCTCAATTTAAAATCCATGTCTTAATGGCAAGTCATTTAGACATGGATTTATCAGTAAAATCAAGACCGCTTGTGTTTTCCCCTTTTCCTGTTTCGCCCTAATCTAGCGACACACCAGCCCCACCGCCTTATCAGTATAGTCCAGTTTTTGCCAATTAAGACGGCTAAAATCACGATTCATCACATAACTTTGCACGCCCTTTTGACAGTCAAACAGCACGTCCAATTTTTGGGCAGGTAATCGTCTTTCAAAAAAATACACCTGAGCTTGTTTGGTTGTTTCATCAATGCTTATGACATTGGCGGTATCTAGCACCACAAATTGAAAAACTTGGGGCTTAATGTACGACCACGGACGAAACCACGTTGTCTTTGGCACGCTTGCCACCACCACGCTCCCATCGGGCAATTTGGCACTGGTGTCATTAAACCACTGGTATTCGCTGTACACCTGATAACTCATCATGCCAAGCCCTGCCATGACAGGAATGAACCATTTTGGCGTTTTTTTATAAAAAATCTTAATCGGCATGGCAAGCCCTGCAAATAAAAAGCCTGCAAAAATCATTGCCGTAATATCCCAAAACATCATGTTTTTTTCCTTAAACTTCCTGCAAAACTAGGTTTTCCGTTCGCCCTGAGCTTGTCGAAGGGTGGCGGAAAACCGTTATGGTTCGACAAGCTCACCACGAACGGTTTTCCTTAATTCAGGGTTTTGCAGGAAATCTCTTAAAATATATTTTAAAAAATAGAGTTGCACACAGTGCCCAAACTCAACATTATCGCATTGAACAACACCCAAATTTTTATCATTATAAATCAAATCCATATAAAAAACTGCCTAAAACCGAGATTTTAAGCAGTTTTTGACGAGAGCCGATTAGTGGTCAACAGCAGCACCCGCTCCTTTTGGATAACGCACGCTTTCAACCAAGTCTTGAATCTCTTGTGATGGCGGTGCGGTCATGTATGACACAGCAAAGGCAACCACGAAGTTAATCAACGCTCCGATTGGACCAAAGCCTAGCGGACTAATCCCCATAATCCAACCTGATGTGTCATCGGCAAGCATATTAGTACCAGGGATAAAGAACCAGCCTTTGAATAGGAAAATGTACACGCACGTTACGATAAGACCTGCCAGCATACCTGCCACCGCCCCTTTGTCGTTGATGCGTTTTGAGAAAATACCCATCATGAGTGCAGGGAACAAGGACGAACCTGCAATACCAAAGGCAAGGGCAACCGTCTGGGCGGCAAACCCAGGGGGATTCATGCCAAGCCATGTTGCAATCGCAATCGCCACAATCATCGAGACGCGAGCGACATTGAGTTCGCCCTTATCGCTAATATCAGGCTTGATAACCATCTTAATTAGGTCGTGCGAGATGGCAGACGAGATGGCAAGTAGTAGACCTGCGGCGGTAGATAGAGCAGCAGCGATACCCCCTGCCGCGATGAGACCGATAACCCATGGTGGCAAGTTGGCAATCTCAGGGTTGGCAAGTACCATGATGTCGTTGTTTACGTCAAGCTCATTGCCTTTTAGACCTTTGGATTCGGCAGCGGCAAGGAAGGCTTCGTCTTTTGACTTGTCGTTATAGTAGTCAATTTTGCCATCATTATTTTTGTCTTCAAATTTTAAAAGACCTGTTTGCTCCCAGTTTTTCATCCACTCAGGGCGAGCTTCGTACTCAATGGGGGCAGACTGCGTGCCATTTGGATACACAGTATCCACCAAATTCATGCGAGACATCGTACCCACGGCAGGGGCGGCGGTGTATAGCAGTGCGATAAACACGAGCGTCCAACCTGCCGATGAACGAGCGTCCGAGACTTTATTTACTGTAAAAAAGCGGATAATAACATGGGGCAAACCTGCCGTGCCAATCATAAGCGACAAAGTCAATAAGAACATATTGAGCTTATCAGGCACATCGGCAGTATAAGCGGCAAAGCCTAAATCGGTAATCAGACCATCGAGCTTGGTAAGCATGGTTTCGCCACCTTCTACCGTGCCAAACATACCAAGGGCAGGCATAGGGTTGCCTGTCAAGTTAAGAGAGATAAAAATCGCAGGAACGATATACGCAATCATGAGTACGACATACTGAGCCACCTGCGTATAGGTAATGCCTTTCATGCCACCAAGCACCGCATAGAACAGCACGACAACAGCGGCGATGATAAGCCCTGTGTTTTTATCCACTTCCAAAAAGCGAGAGAACGCCACGCCTGCCCCTGTCATCTGCCCGATGACATAAGTGGTACACGCTAGGATCAGGCAGACCACCGCAATCAAGCGAGCAGGTTTTGAATAAAAACGGTCGCCGATAAAGTCAGGTACGGTAAATTTACCAAATTTACGCAAATACGGAGCAAGTAGCAAAGCAAGCAAGACAAACCCACCCGTCCAGCCCATGAGATAAGCAGACGCTGCATAACCGCCCATTGCAATCATGCCCGCCATCGAGATAAAGGATGCGGCACTCATCCAGTCCGCCCCTGTCGCCATGCCGTTTACCACAGGGTGAACACCGCCACCTGCGACATAAAATTCCTTCGTTGAGCCTGCTCTTGCCCAAATGGCAATCCCAAAATACAGGGCAAAGGACAGCCCCACAAAAATCAAGTTAATGGCAAATTGACTCATCCTTAGTCCTCCTCAACGCCATATTGTTTGTCCAATTTATTCATTCGCCACGCATAAAAGAAAATCAAGGCGACAAAGGTCAAAATCGCTCCTTGCTGACCGAACCACAGCCCCAAATCCGTCCCCATAAAGCGAATGCCCATCAAGGCAGGACGTAGGATAATGGCAAAACCGAGCGACACGACCGCCCAAACGACCAAACAGCCAATGATGATACGCACGTTGGCACGCCAATAGCCTTGGGCATCTGCTGGGGCATTGGGTGGCGGGGTGTTTGTTGGGGTGTGAGTGTTATTATTTGAAGTTTCTGACATTGCTTTCTCCAAAATAGATGAAAAAGCAAAGAAAGCAGACTAAGTCATGGGGTGTTTTGATTGTTCCATCATGTCGTCTATTGCTTCCTTGCAAGTTACAGGTGTTTCCACCTTTATTTAGATTATCATAACCATAAGTAACTTGCAAGGGCTTGATTAAAAAATTTTTATTAAACCCTACGATGCTGTAATGCCAAATACATCATCGCCACGTTGATGGCATCGTTTAGAGCATCATGGCGTGGCAAATCGGGAATGCCTAAGGCGTTTACCATCGTTGCCATTTTTAAGTCAATCTCGGCATCATAATATTTATGGCGAGTTTCTTGGGCGTGGTAAATCCTTGATATTTCTATTTGTTTTTGGGGTAGGGTTATCCCTGCCATCGGTTTTAAAAATTTATTGACCATCGCCACGTCATATTCCAAAAAATAGCCCACAAGCGTCCGCCCACCGACAAAGTCCAAAAACTGCCGTATCGCCGTTTCGGTGTCCAGCCCGTCCTTTAAATCTTTGGGGCGTAGTCCGTGTATCGTTACATTGGTGGCACTCATGATGCCTTCGGGTTTAACCAGCACATAAAAAGACTCGTCTGTCAAAATGCGATTACCCCGAATCTTAACCGCTCCGATGGAGATGATATGGGCTTCTTTGACGTTAAGGCTGGTGGTCTCACAGTCAAAACTCACAAGCTCATCAGGGTGCGGTTCGTATAGGGGCAGATAAGGGGAATTGGCAGGTAGGCGGTGCTTTGCCCAAGCGTGTTTTAGGGTGTGAAACATGGGTTTTCCTTATGATGAATGTCTTCCTTGTTAAATGGTGCCGTAAAATAAAGGGTCGTGAAAAAGGGTTTTTCCGATACGTTTCAACCCTTATCCATAGATGGCAAGCAACTCTTCGACCAAAGCAGGACGTCTGGGTTTGGTGCGATACGTCGCCAGCCACTCATCCATCATCTGTTGCCACTGCCCATGATGGTCAGGCAGACACTTGGTGACTTTTTTAACCTGCCGAGCAAAATCACGATAAGCCTTTCGCCCTGACAAACTGCCCACAACCGTCTGCCAATGCTCATAAAACACCATCGCCAGCCAGTCGTGATTGTCCTTATCTTGGCTTAATGTCTTGATATAATAGGTTAATAAATCCACATCACCAAACGCACGCAACAGGTCGCCAAGCCCTTTGGTGTCTTGTTGTCTATCGTACAAATGTGCCAGCTGACGCACCTTGATGTCGTCTTTATCTTGGATGGTCTGATACAGCTCATCATGCCACGCCCGAGTGATGTCTTGCCATGTCTTATCATCAAAACAGCTTTGGTATTCATCCAAATACTCATCACTAATACGGTGCTGATTATAACACCAAGTCAATGCCAATGTCCGACCAGCTTCGTGCAGATAAGGCAGATGATGGTGTGATTTGGCAAGCTCAAACAAGCACATATAAAAACTTTGCCTATCTTGATGACTGTCTGTGCTACTGATGGCATCTTTTAGACCATCCATGGCTTTGTCGGCATTGCCACTGTCCGCCATTTGCAAGGCTTGATGAATCCTAACTTTGGCAAGAGCATCATATTGCCCCACCAGAGCATCACTGTCTTTGCCCAACGCATCATAAATGGCAATTTTACTTAATATCAAAGCGTCCACATCATGATGACCCAATCGCTGAGCCTGCGTGATAAGTCCATCTAGGTATGCCATCGCCCCATCTTGCTCGCCCTTTGCCCATAAGCAATCAAAATAAAACCGCTCAATATTTGGATAAAATTCATACTGCCTGCGAACGTAAGTCTGTGCCCATGCTTGTGCTGACATCAGGGTCTTATCCAGTTTTGATGACCCCGACGACTGATACAAAACAGGACGATAACCCCAGCTTGGCTCATAGTCAAAACCGCCAAACAAATGCTCTGCCAACACCCCAAAGCAGTAATTGAGCGAACACTCAACCTCGGCATCAACCATCATCTCATCAAACAATGCCAGCACCTTATCAATCCATATCAAGGATAAAGCCACTTGGTCTGATGGCTTAGTAACTTGTGCCATCAGTTGCATCAGTGCCAAACTTGCATCATCAAAAACAAACTCTTCATAATCACGAACATCCACCATCGATAAGATGTCATTGACCTGCTTACTGAGTGTAATCAGGAGCTTTTGCTCAGTTATATCATGCGACTGCTCGCCTTGATGATTGGCACAAAACAGCACCCAATCATCACGAACATGCTGATATTTTCTGTCTAATGATTTAATAAAATCAATGAGTTCATCTTTATCGTAACGCCCCATGCTCTCATAAAAATCATCAGCCACTACCGAACACGCTCCCCGCTCTTTTGATGACAAGCACGACGTGATGTCATCTAGACTCTCCTTCATGGCATATAGCACCGCCACCATGTGTTTGCAGTTATCCCAGTATTCACAATTACAGGTCAATGATTCAATGCACAGCTCATCCTTTGGGTGTGATAACGCCACTCTCATCTGATAACGGCGACTGCCACGCACCACCGCCATGTAATGCCCATCGCCATCATGTTGCAAAGACAGCACATTATCAGAAGCATGGTAGGCTTGCCCACGCTTGATGATGGTCTGTGTAAATAGCTGATGAAAATCAGTAAAAGGTATCATGGGTTTTAATTAGAAACTTTCATGGGTTATTTGGCAAATTTAACCGAATGATAAATCTCATCCACCAAACAGTCAAATTCAATGCTGTCTAAATAAATACGCTCGCCTGCATGATAAGTCTCATACGACCATTGCCCCATTTTGTTTTTTTGTGGAGCGTGATTTGCATTTTGTTTTGTTCAATCATCAAAATCTCAAAAATGGACGGGCATTTTTTGTAACGTGCCAATTTTTTCATGTCGTTGCTACGATTTGATGAAAAAATCTCGCCCACCACCGTAGGATGCGCCAACAATTCGCCATGCACGCTGTCATTACACACCACCAAAATATCAGGTTGGGGGCAATTATGCTCATCAATTTTGCAAATCATTTTAGTAAAACAAAAACATGAACTTTTTTGATTGTAAAGATGTGTGGTGATTAAATTTGCACAATTAACAATCAATTTGGCTTGGCGTGGCTTCATGGGTGCAATTTGCACCATTTGACCATTTATCAACTCAGTCCTTTTATCTTTATCAGAATTTTGAAGCATTGCTAAAAACTCTTGTGTAGTCATCTTGTTATCAACATCACAATTCATATTTAACCCACCCCAAATCAAACCAACAAATGATTTATCTCATCAATTCCAACTGGGCGAATTGCAATTCGCCCCTACATTGGCAAATTTTAAAAGCCCGATTTAATACCCCAAACTGTTTAACGCCCGCTCATCATCGCTCCACCCTTTTTTGACTTTGACCCACAAGGTGAGCATGATTTTTTTGTCAAACAGCTTTTCCATGTCTTGACGGGCTTCTATGCCGACTTGTTTGATGCGTGAGCCTTTGTCGCCGATGACAATGGTTTTTTGCCCTGCCCGCTCCACAAAAATGGTCGCATCAATAAACGTTACCGCACGTCGCCATTTGCCCGTCTCAGGGTCTTTGTGGGCAGGCTCGTCTTTGAACGTGTCAATTTGCACGGTCAAATCGTACGGCACTTCATCGCCAGACGCTCGCATGATTTTTTCACGGATAATCTCGCTTGCCAAAAACCGCTCACTGCGGTCGGTAATCTGCTCGGGGTCAAAAATGGGCGGACGGGTCGGCAAAAAGCCCGCAATCACGTCCATAAGCCTATCTAAGTTATGCCCACGCAAGGCGGATACAGGCACAATGTCGGCAAAATCAAAACTTTCTTGGTATTCGCCGATGAGTGGCAAAAGTTTGGATTTATCCTTAATGGTGTCGGCTTTGTTGATGACAAGCACCACAGGCAAATTGGTCGCTGATAGCTTTTCAAGAGTCAAAAGGTCGTCCTCTCGCCACTGAGTACTGTCCACCACAAACAGCACCAAATCCACGTCCGATAAGGCGGACACGGCGGTTTTGTTCATACGCTCGTTGATTGCTTTGACTTCTTTGGTGTGGATACCGGGGGTATCGACAAACACCATTTGACAAGTGTCGTTGGTCAAAATGCCATGAATGCGATGACGTGTGGTCTGCGGTTTACGACTGGTAATGGATAATTTTTGCCCAAGCAAATGGTTCATGAGCGTGGATTTGCCCACGTTGGGGCGACCGACAATCGCCACAAACCCTGCTTTAAAATCATCAGAAATCACAGGCGTAGGATTGTCATTAAAAAAGGCGGAAATGGTGTCATTGTTTTGGTCATGTGTGTCGGTCATGGTTTTCCTAAAATTGCAAAAATAAGGGGCAATGCTGTCATTATATAACGACAACACAGGCGGGGCAAATGGTATTTGTAAATGTGGGGATTGGTTGGGATTATTGGTAATAATGGGCGAATATGATTCGCCCCTGCGGTTCAAAATTTGGTCTTAGTGCAAAAAGTATGTTGCAGGGAAAACCGTTCGTGGTGAGCTTGGGAAATCTAACGGTTTTCCTTACTCCCTTCGACAAGCTCAGGGCGAACGGAAAACTAGTTTTGCAGAAAGTCTAATATGCTTTATAATGCCCTAGGCTTTTCTAATTTATTAAGCTGATTTATCATCCGCTCAGCACATTTTTGCTCGGCGATGCGTCTGCTCTCACCCGTCTCGGTAATGGGCGTACAGTCCGCCACCGCCACAGTGCATTCCACCACAAAAGTTTGGTTGGGGGCGTTGCCAATGGTGTCCATGAGCATATAAGTTGGCAGGGGCAATTTGTTGCCTTGTAGCCATTCTTGCAAGCGAGATTTGGCATCTTTTAGCACTTTTTCTTCGCCCACTTCGGTAATCAAGGTCTCATACCAGCATTTAACCAAGCCTTTCACTCGCTCAATGTCGCCACTGTCCAGATACACGGACGCCAAAATCGCCTCCACCGCATCAGCCAAAATACTGGCACGGTGTCGCCCACCACCCTTACGCTCGCCCACGCCCAGTATCAGATGAGATGACAACTCCAACTTCTCAGCAATTTGCACAAGGGTCTCTTGGCGTACCAATGTGGCACGCATACGGGTGAGCTTCCCTTCGTCATGACGGGGAAAAAAGGTAAATAACGCCTCGGCAATCACCGCACCCAAAAGAGCATCACCCAAAAACTCCAACCGCTCATAGCTCATCTTAGGGTCATACGAGCGGTGTGTTAAGGCACGTCTGAGCAAATTAGGGTCGTTAAAGGTGTAGCCCAATTTTGAGCAAAGGACAGGATAGCCCTGCTCAAAGGTGGCAAAATGAGTTGGCAATGTGGTGTGCTTGGACATAACTCTTACTTGGCATCTTCTGCGGTAATCTCTTTTTCAAAGCGATTGACAATAAAGGTCTCGCCATAGAAGTTGCTTTCTACCTCATATTGGCTTTTAACTGCCAATGCCCCAGGGGTTTTGTTGGTAAAGATAAGCATTTCTTCTGGCTTGGTGTTGTAGTTGGCATTGATAGACAACTGCTGAGACAGGTTCTGCATGAACTGACGTTCGGTTTGTTTGGCATCATTGGCTTTTTTTAGCTCGCCTGCCACCAGTTTGGTAAATTGATAATCGCCAATATAAGCAGGAATAATACCAAGCCCTAGCTTGATGATGATACCTGCCATCGCCAGACCTACGATAATCGTGGTAACACTCGCCCCACGTTGGTTGGTTAATGAAGTTAATTGTTGCATGTTACACCTATTTAAGTTTATACCAAGCGACTAATCAATCGCTCCTGCTCGCCCAAAGCTGGGTGGATTAAGCCCCGCCTCTTTGTGCATCCAAATATAAGTCGCTCTGCCCGCCAGATGGCTCTCTGGCACAAAGCCCCAAAACCGCCCGTCTTCACTGCGGTCTCTGTTATCGCCCATGACAAAATACTGTCCGCTTGGCACAGTAATCTGCCATGCCGTACCGCCTGATGTGGCAGTTTGTGGTGAATTTTTTAATAAAAATGGGGCGATGGACGCACTATTTAAATCGCCCAAATAACGCACAACATACTCATGCTCGCCCAATGTTTCACGATAATAGTGAGCGTGCTTTTCTTCTTCTATGCCATATCTGGCACGCTCTTCATCAGACAGGCGATGATTCTCAATGACAGCCGGCATGAGCTTGGCATTGAGCTTGTCTGTCATTTGATAGTTCACGGGTGTTGTATTTACCGCCTGTCCATTGATGGATAGCACGCCATTGGCAAACGCCACCGTATCGCCCGGCAGACCTATCATACGTTTAATATAGTAGCGTTTGGGATTTTCAGGATAGCGAAACACCACCACATCGCCATGCTTGGGACTGCCTGTATTTAAAATCTTAGTGTGCGTAATCGGCAATCTTAGCCCATAGGATGCTTTATTGACAATGATAAAATCGCCCGTGTATAGACTTGGCACCATTGAGCTTGATGGGATATTAAACGGCTCAATAATAAACGAACGCACCAATACGATGATGAGCAAGATGGGCAGGTACTCATACGCCCATTGCACCAATTTTGGCTCAACCACCGGTTCGCCCACGTTCATCCCTGCCTGCTTTTGTGCTTCGGCTAGGGTACGTCTGGCTTCATTATAGACAAGCGACTGATTTTTTAACATCTCTGGCGTATGTTCATTACCAATAAACTCAGCCGGTGCCTCGTCATGTCCAAAACGCACGAGTGTCGCCTTAAACTCTTTTTCCACTTGTTCTAAGTGCGTCTGAGCGTGCGAGATGAGCTTGGTTTGTTTGGCGACCAATTTATGCTGTTTTAACACAAATTTATCTGCCAAATACGCCACCAGTAGCACCAGCGTAACAGGCACCAAGATTAAATTAATGTCAAATTCCACAAGCCACCTTTATCATAAATATCTGCAAGTTTTATACCAATTTATCAAAGCCTAGCCGTCCACTTTTAGCACTGCCAAAAACGCCTCTTGTGGGATTTCAACACTGCCCACCTGTTTCATGCGTTTTTTACCAGCTTTTTGTTTTTCTAAGAGTTTTTTCTTACGGCTCACGTCCCCGCCATAACATTTTGCCAAAACGTCCTTACGCATGGCTTTGACGGTAGAACGGGCGATAATCTGAGAGCCTATCGCCGCTTGAATGGCAACATCAAACATCTGTCTTGGAATCAGCTCTTTCATTTTTTCTACAAGCTGATTGCCACGACGGCGAGCGTGTTCTTGGTGGCAAATCATGGCAAGGGCGTCCACTTTTTCGCCATTGATAAGCACGTCCACACGAGCCAATTTATCCGCTTGATAGCGTTCAAAACCATAATCCAAGGACGCAAAACCACGACTTGCCGATTTTAATTTATCAAAAAAGTCCATGACCACCTCACCCATAGGAATGTCAAAGACGACTTGCACTTGACGAGCCATAAACTTCATGTCCACCTGCACGCCACGGCGTTCAATGGCAAGCGTGATGACGTTGCCCAGATATTCTTGTGGCACAAGAATGTTACAACGAGCAATCGGCTCACGAAACTCCTGTATCACGCCTGTATCGGGAAGCTTGGACGGGTTGTCCACATAGACAATCTCGCCATTTTTTTTGACGACTTCATAAATCACGCTCGGAGCGGTGGTAATCAAATCAAGGTCGTATTCACGCTCCAAACGCTCTTGGATAATCTCCATGTGAAGCATACCCAAAAAGCCACAGCGAAAGCCAAAGCCCAACGCCTCGGACGTGTCAGGCTCAAAAAATAAAGCAGAGTCGTTGATTTGGAGCTTTTGTAAGGCTTCACGGAACTTTTCAAAATCAGACGAATCAATGGGAAACATCCCTGCATACACTTGTGGCGTTACTTTTTTAAAGCCAGCAATGCTGTCCACCTCAGGCGTTTTGGCAAGGGTAATGGTATCGCCCACAGGAGCCCCTGCGATGTCCTTAATCCCTGCGATGATAAAGCCCACCTCGCCTGCTTGTAGGATATTTGTCTCCAAGCGTTTGGGGGTAAACACGCCAATAGACGTAACCAAATGACTCTCGCCTGTGGATTTGATAAAAATCTTATCGCCTGTCTTGACTTGCCCTTCACGCACACGCACAAGCGATACCACGCCCAGATAATTATCAAACCATGAATCAATAATCAAGGCTTGTAAAGGGGCATCTCGGTCGCCTTGGGGGGCAGGGATTTTCTCCACTAGGGCTTGTAGTAACTCATCAATGCCCACACCTGTTTTGGCAGATACTCGTGGAGCGTCCACCGCCTCAATGCCGATGATATCCTCAATCTCCTCAATGACACGCTCGGGCTCAACTTGTGGCAGGTCAATTTTGTTTAACACAGGCAATACTTCTAAGTCCTGCTCAATGGCGGTGTAGCAGTTGGCAACCGACTGAGCCTCCACGCCTTGGGCGGCGTCCACCACCAGTAACGCCCCCTCGCACGCCGCCAAACTTCTTGATACTTCATAAGAAAAGTCCACGTGTCCGGGGGTGTCAATGAAGTTGAGCTGATATTTTTCGCCATTAGGGTGATTGTAATATAGCGTTACTGATTGGGCTTTGATGGTAATGCCACGCTCACGCTCAATATCCATGCTGTCAAGCACCTGAGCCTGCATTTCACGGTCAGACAGACCGCCACACACTTGAATAAAACGGTCGGCAAGGGTGGATTTGCCGTGGTCAATGTGGGCGATGATAGAAAAATTACGGATATGAGAAAGTGCGGTCATGATGTCTATAAAATTTAAATGATAACAGGATATTGTAGCAGTTTTTTAAAAAAATGCCTATAAAAATTCATCACAATATGATAAATAGACTTCCTGCAAAACCCCAGATTAAAGAAAACCGTTCGTGGTGAGCCTGTCGAACCATGACGGTTTTCCGCCACCCTTCGACAAGCTCAGGGCGAGCGGAAAACTAGTTTTGCAGGAAGTTTAATGATAAATGTGGTGGTTATGAAAAAGCTTTGGTTTATTTGGTTGTTATCACATCCTGCGCCAAACTTTGGTAAAATCCTGACAGCTCCCACGGGGCTTTGCCATAAAATGAACCATTTAACTGCGTTTGCTCAATGAGATATTCCCTAAATTTTAGATAAAAATCACGGTCAGGGGCGGTCGGATTTGTCCAAAATTCATCCAAAGACTTCTGGTCAGTCAGCCCTGCCACATCATACAAGGCACGCCCCATGATTTTGGTAGGTTTTTGATGATATACCGACTGCAATGCGGTGGTGCTGTTCACTGTAATCATGCCAATGCTTGCTTTCATCAGGCTTGGCAGGTGCATGTCACAGCCATAAAACACCCTGCCCTGCACCCCAAGCTCATCACCCAGCTTGGCAATCATGCGAGTGTAGTCACGATGTCCACGGTCTAGCGGATGATGTTTAAACAGCAGGCTCGTGCCACTGGGGGCATGCTTGGCAAAACTTATCATGACTTCACGAATAAAATCACGCACGTCCTGATAGTCACTGTGATGACTGATTTGTGAGTCGTTATGCACCTGCAAACTCACCAGATAGAAGTTTTTTTGCCCAACCAGTCGCTCTTGCAAACGTTTGTCTGAATGATAACGAGTAAACTTACGCACAGGGGCTTTGACCCACGCCCACGCTTCCGCCCATAGGGACAAGCCCCGATAATGCTCATAATGCGGATATCGCCACTGCCCTACAAACACCGCCACATAATACACCATGCTCGCCACACACAGCCGATAAAAACGGTTGTCGGTAAATTCTGGCTTGTCATTTGCCCGTTGCAGGGTATCAATGAGCGTTGAGTCCAGTCGTGAATAGCCGTTAATGCCATGCTCTTCTAGGGTGATATAATCAGGTCGCAGATAACCCTCTTCAAAGACAAAAAAGGCAATGCCCAACCGCTCGCACACCTGCCGTGCAATCTCATGATAGGGGCGACAGTCGTTAAAACAGACCACCGCTTCTAGCTGTTTGTCATCAATGAGTTTGGTTAAAAATTCATCAAACTCGCTTTGACGCCCCCGAAAATTACTCATCTTATCCTTGTGGCAATAAAAAAGAGCGTCGCCTGCATTAAAATTAACCTTATGCACTCGCTTGCCCTCACTCATCAAAAATGTGGCAAAACGACAAAAAAACGTCCCCATTTTGCCCTGCAAAAGCAAAATGTCATCATGAGACAACAGGCGTTTTAATATTAGCGACATAGACAATCAAAAAAAGTAAAAAGATGATAAAAACTAACAAATGGAAATAAAAACTGATTAAAATACAAACAGTTGGCTGATGTATTGTATCATAGTTTTTATACAATTTTTTTACCGTATGATGATTTTGCGTAATTGCATGGCGGTGGTTTTGGCGTTTTGGGTCAGTCGTTTGGCAAGACTTGGCTTGGCAGTATGGGTTTGATTGTACAAATACTCAATAACTTGCTCAGGCGTGGCAAGCCCCATTCCATGTGGCAAATGGTACATGGGGTAAGCAATAAGCGTGCTATAAATCAGCTCATGCAGGGTTAAGGTAGACAAATTGGGGCGAGTGCGTCTGTTTAAAGCATTGATTTTGGGGGTGTTATCAGGTTCAACCACATCATCGGTTAGCCCAAAACCTGCATAAAACGGCAAGCCATAACACACCACCTTTTTACCACGCAGTAGAGCCTCAAACCCTGTCAAAGAACTGATGGTATGCACCACATCACACACATCTAGGCAGTCGGGCATGGCGACATCGTGAGCAACCATGTCCGCCAGATGATGATTATTCGCCTTGCCGACCCGTAGCCCTGCTTCCACATCAGGGTGCGGTTTGTAGATAATCACATCATCAGGGAAATCAGCTCGCACTCTCGCCAACAGCTCGCTGTTTTTTTTAATCACGCTCGTACACGTCTGTACGGACGCATCGTCTTCGACTTGCCCAACCACCAGGCGAATGGGACGGTTTGATTTTAAGGTGTTAATCCCACGGACAAAATCATGGTTTTTGGTGGGGACGTTGTATTTACTCACTCGTTTGGTTAAAAGCAGTTCGTGCAAGCCTTTGGCACGCTGTATTTCATCATCACTTAGACAAATACTATTTAAAATCTGCTCCAAACGGCTCGGGGCGGTCGCATCAAAATAAACCCCCACATCGTCCATAACCACCGACAACGGAGCGATGAGCGTTGCCCCCAAGCCATTTGAGCGGATAAAACCGTCTTCCATGCACCAAATGGTGGGGTTTGTCATGCCACGTTTGGCGAGTTTATCTTTTAACAGGTGTTTGGATTTTTGCCCCCACACGACATAATTGGTAGTGTTAGATAAAGCGTTAAATATTTTGCTATCGGCACGTTTGGCACGTTTTTCATTGATACCATATGGCAAAAAAAACCACCATTTGGTTTTGGGTTTGACGGTCAAATTTACCTTATCAAACCCCAAAAACCCCCGCACAAATGGCACTTTCCAGCGACTAAAATCATAAACAAGGAGTTCACGACCAAGCCGATTTTGCCAATCACGGTTGGTGATGAGATAATCCATGACCGTCTCAATGTCGCACGCCTCTCCTGTGGCAGGATTGGCATAATGGCTATATCGCACATAACTGGCATAAAACAGCTGACTAAGGCTTGTCTGTGTGATATTTAGCATTTGATAATGGCGGATAAGGTTTTGATAAATGGGTTTATTTTTGACAAAATCATCATCGGTCAAGCCAAAGCCTACGTACCAGTTTACGCCAAAATTATGCACGCACTTGCCCAGCATTAACGCCTCAAAACCCATGTGCGAGCTGACCGTATAGACCGCTTGGGCTTGACGGATAAGGGCAATGGGATTGCAGGGTGTATCTAGATAGAACGGCGGGGCGATGTCGGTCGGGACAAAATAACCCTTGCCGGCAGGGTGTGCTTTTATCCAGATATTGGCATCAGGATAACGCTCTTTGGCGTGGGCGAGCATGGCAAAAAAACTGTCCGCAGTCGCCCCTGCTCCTGTGATGGACGCGTCATTTGCCACTTGGTCGATGATGATGACGTGGGGCTTGTCGTTATTTGCTAGTACCGATAAATCAGGGGCGGTGGTGGTTTGGTTATATTTGGATAATTGGTGCGTGATGATTTTGCTGATTAACTGCTGTGCGTGTCGCTCTTTATCATCACTCCACTGTGCCACACTATCGGCGATGAGTGCTTGTAAGCGGTTGGGGGTGATTAGGTCAAAATACACGCCCAAGTCGTCTTTGATAAAACTCGCCCCCACGCTGTGTATGCCACTGCCGAGCGAGCGTAAAAAACCGTCTTCTACTGTGATGAGCGGTAAGTTGTGCATTTTGGCAAAAGCGGTCGCCTTGCTACGGCTTGGTTTTTGTCCCCATGCGATGACGGCTTGGACGGTTTTGTCTTGATAAACAATATCCGCCCCAAGTGCCACGCCAAGCAAGGGATTATTTTTGATAATCCCTTTGGTGGCACAAGCATAACGCACCATCAGAGCTTGACAATCACACCTGTCGCCACAGCAAGCTGATAGATGACCTGTGCAATCCCACGAGCAATCTCAACACGGCGAGTTTTGACTTTGGGCAGAACCATAATCTCATCACCCTGCTGTATGCGATAGGCGGTATTGACCACGCTGGTTTCACCATTTTGGTGCATGACCAAAATCTCATCGCTGTTGGCATTATTATCAAATCCACCTGATTTGGCAATGTAGTCACCTACCGTCAAGTCAGCATTAAAAGTTAATGCACCTTGATGGCGTACTTGACCATTTACCATAATGACAGACGTTTGGGCAGGGATATGAATGATGTCACCTTGTTCTAAAATGATGTCCTGCCATGAGTTTGGCACCACCACCACACGCCCTGTCGGCTCAATGTGACGAGCCTTGGCAATGAACTGTCCCACCAATTTGGCATCTTCTGAGCGTAGCTGAGCCTCTTCTCGGGTGGTGGACTGCGTAACCAGTGTCATCTCTTCTAGGCGGTCTAAGGCTCGGTTGATGGATGCTTTTTGGCTTGCTTTGACCGAATCACGGTAGATGGTCAAATGATTGACATTGGCAAGAGCAGACGGTTCAAGCTGGGCAATGACGTCTTTTAATCTTGCCCCATAGGGCAATACCACCGCCCCATTACCCTCATGGGCACCTGTTACTTGCACCGCTATCGTACCAGCATGGCGGTCAGATGTTACCACCAATGTATCGCCATTTTGGACAGGGATATTTTGTGCTTCACCCAAAGCATAATACTCTGCCGTTTTGGCTTTTCCTGACGCCCTTGTGATGCTCACGTTGGTTGCATCTGCCAATGGGTTGGCAACAGCAAGCACATCCGAGATGGTCAAATCATTGACCCCAAATTCAAAGACGTATTCATTTTGTACCCGACCTGAGATGGCAAAGGTCTGTTTTTGGGGAGCGACATTAATCACGTCCCCATCTCTAAACGAAAATGGCGACAAGCGACCCATGATAAGAAAATCATATAGGTTAATTTGTTGGACGACTTGACCACCACGCAAAATCTGCACGTCAATATAACTGCCACGCTTAGGATCGACACCGCCTGCACGGTCTAGGTAAGATAAAACGCTGTCTGCTGCCAGTCCACCATAATAACCTGGTTGATTGACAAAGCCTGTTACAAATACCTTAACGGGCTGAGCCTGCTCCAATGACGCATACACGCCCACATTAGAGCGGTAAATGCGTGCGATTGCCGACTGTACCACGTTTTGTAATTGTCCGTTTTGAATGCCCGCCACACGCACCGGCCCCACATTTGGCAAAAAGATATTACCCTGCGGGTCAACGGTCATCGTGGCGGCATACTGATACGCTCCCCACATTCGCACCTGTACGTTGTCGCCAACATTGATGACATAGCTGTCATTAAAGGTAGAGCCTGATGTGGTGGCAAACGCCCCACGAAAGAGCTGTTCGCCAAAAATCCGTACGTCTGTTTTGACATGTTGAATGGCAGGGGTGTTATTGATGATGGCATGGGTTGGCATACTTGCCATCGCCACGGCTTCGGCGGTGGTTGCCTCTGATGGCACGTCTCCGCTACCATTTATCACGCCTGCCAATCTGCCTGTGTTGCTGTCTGTGGCAAAGTTGGTATTGGCAAAGGCAGTGCCACTTAGTATCAAAGCAATGGCTAAGGGGGTTTTTATTAGCAAATGTTTCATTGTCTTATTTTCCATTATTTGGCGTGATCTTTGATGACCGCCATCACCAATACGATAAAACCATACAAGATAAGCAGTAACACAAGCGACGTTCCTAACACATAGCCCACACGAGGGTATAAGGCATCCTCTGCCCGATGTGGGGATGTGATGACCACCAAGTTTTTCATCTTACGCATGACCTCCACCCGAGAACTCTCCAAGGACGTCAAGGCGATTTTATAAAGCTCATTGGCAAACTCCGCCTCTGCTTTTAAGGTCTCAAACTCTAAGGCTTGGGCGTTTAGTTTGGCATCTCGTGGCGATGTAAGTTTAGCTTGTTCTTCTTTAATTTGCTTTTCCACCGAACGTATCTGACTACGCAAACTCACCACCTGTGGTGCCTCTGGATTAAGGTAGCTAAGCAACTGGCGTTCTTCGGTGCGTAGTGAGCTTAACTGCCCTTGTAAGGTGCCGATGACTTGATTGACCATTTGGGCGTTGAGCTGGGGGTCAAAGATTTCATTTTGGTTTTGGTAGTCAATAACCGCCTTTTTGGCATCATTTAACTTTTGCTCGGCATCAGCAGCTTGGGTGGCGACAAAGGCAAGCTGTTCGTTTGCCACATCTTTTGAGATGTTATTGACAAATTTTTCAGATTCACGCAAGATGGCTTGGTTTAATCGCAAAGCATATTCTGGCTCAAAGCCTTCTGTTGTTACCGTGAGTACATAACTTAACTCATCAAGCGACACCGAGACCCGCTTTTTAAAATATTTATGCAACTCTTCTTGGGTGGCATCGGTGGAAATTTCATTAATAAAGTCCGCCCCATTGACATGATACGCCTCACGAAACTTAAATTCTGCATCCAGTTTATCTATCATGTCATTAGACAGAATATATTTGGTCAAATATAGGGCGTCTTCACGGTTGGTGTTATTAACCCCAAGCAATGATGAGATACCCGTGGCAGACACGCCCTGCTCGGAGACTTGCTTGATGACCACATCCGATGCGCTGACGTAGCGTGGGTGAGCCAATACAAGTGTATAAGCACTGATGGCAAGCCACGGCAAAACCACCACCCATATAAATAGGGTAGCAACTGGGCGATTACGCTTATTTTTTAGCTTTATGAACATATTCGTTATACACCTCAATGGCTTCTTTGGGGTCAGCAAAAACTTTGGCGGTTTGATCCATCAGTACAATACCAATATCACAGTTTTTCTCAATCTCTTTTAGATTATGCGACACCATCAAAAATCCCGCCTGCTCACGGCGAGCTTCTAATATCTCTTCACTGCGTTTACGAAACGCTGCATCACCGACCGCACTGACTTCATCTAACATATAATAATCAAAATCAAAAGCAAGCGACAGCCCAAAAGTCAGTCGTGAACGCATGCCTGATGAGTAACTTTTGACTGGCATGTCAAAGTACTTACCAATGTCGGCAAACTCTTCAACAAAACGAATCTTCTCATCAATATAATCACCACTCGAATACAGACGGCACACAAAACGCACGTTTTGTCTGCCTGTCAGACTGCCCTGAAAGCCCCCTGCCACGCCCACCGGCCAGCTAATGGTGCTGTCAGTAACCACTTCGCCTTTATCAGGGGTATCTAGCCCACAGATAATCCGTAGCAAGGTTGATTTGCCCGCCCCGTTTCGCCCAAGCAGTCCCACCGACTGCTTATCGGCAATGGTCAAATTCAAATCCTTAAAAAGATAATGCCGACCGTGTGGGGTCATAAAGGATTTGGTAATGTTTTTAATCTCAATCATGTCTTATCATCATTTGGCACGAATCAAATCACGCTCAAAGGCTTTATATAACAGCAGTCCCAAAAAATTCACACACACTGTCCATTTGGCAAAATACCACATGTCCACATGATAAATCGGATAGGTGGGCGACAGCGAGTGTCTTATCATCTCTAAGTTATGAATAAAGGGGTTGTACATCAGATAACTCAAATACGGCTCAGGCACCATATGCACCGAATAAATTACCCCTGACGCAAAGTATAATACCGTAAAAATAATGCTAATAATCTTACTTAGCTCACCGCCGTAATGCCCCACAATCATGAGTATCATGGCAAGCCCAAAGGCAAACAAGAACATCATCAGCCAACAAAACAGCACCATGTCCAAATGTGCCACACTAAACCCAATGCCAAAAAAAGCAAGCCCACACAACAAGATGACAAAGGTCATAAAATAAATCACCAGCTCCAAAAACGAGCGAGCGATAATCACATCAATATGCCGTACCGCCCGATACATGAGCAATCCAGCGTTAGCAGACACCGCTCCTAGTGAGCGAGTGGCGATTTTTTGCATCATAAAAAATGGCGTAAACCCTGCCACCAAAAACAGCATATAATCCATGCCAGGCAAGGCACGTTTCATGATAGTCCCAAAGATAATCATCATAATCGCCATTTGCAAAATGACTTCTAAGGGAGCCCACAAATAACCCAAACGATAACTGCCAAAACGGGTCTGCAACTCACGCATGAGCAGGGCATGAAACGCCGCACCCATGACGGCCAGTCCACTGCGTTTTTTTATCGGTCGGTATGGGGGTAGCTCAATGGACATGACAGGTGCCAAAATTAGACAAATTTAAAAGAGATAAAAATTTTTGGCATTGTAGCACAAACGATTAAAAATTACCAAAAAACTGTTTATTTTGCCAAATTGGTCAAAAAAGCCCAAAAAAGACGTGATAAACACGTCTTTTATGCTTATTTTAGCTAAGATGAATGAGCTTGGATAAATTGGTTTAGGCAAATGAATTTTGGACAAATTGCAATTTGCTCCTACACCTTATCATCAGCAATCTGTTTATTAGGCTTAACAATCATTCTTGCCACGACAAGCCCCAATTCAAACAAAATACACATGGGTATGGCAAGCATGAGCATACTTGCCCCGTCAGGCGGTGTGATGATTGCCGAGACAAAAAAACAGCCCACAATGATATATCGGCGTTTGTCGGCAAGCTGTTCAGGCGTTACGATACGCATGAGCACGAGTAGCATGGTCGCCACAGGTATCTCAAACATGAGACCGAACACCAAAAACAGCTTGATGACAAAATCCAAATAACTCTCAATGTCAGTCATCGGCAGGACGTTGTCAGGAGCGAACAGGACGAGAAATTTTAGGGCAGGCACCAGCACCACAAAATACGCAAACGCCATGCCCACATAAAACAGCACAATGGCGGACAGTAACAGTGGCACAACTGCCCGTTTTTCGTGCTTATATAGGGCAGGCGAGACAAAACCCCAAATCTGGGCGATGATAAACGGCACACAGATAAATAACGCCACAAAAAACGCCAATTTTATCGGGGCTAAAAAGCCAGAAGCCACTTGGGTTGCGATGATACTGGCGTTATGGGGCAGTAGAGCGACAAGCGGACTTGAAATCAAGTCATACAAGGGGCGACTAAAATACATGAGCGGTAAAAACACGACAAGCACCGCCACCGCCATGCGAATAAAACGGGTTCTTAGCTCGGCAAAATGTGCCATGAGTGGCATATCGCCGTCCGTGCTGTGTTTGTCTAAATCACTCACACGCCCCCCTGATATAAGAGTTTGTCGGCTTTATAATTGGGTAAAAACGGGGCGGGGGGCAGACGGCGTTTTTTGTCATAATCGCCCAATAAAAAAAAGCGATAAGTTAAAGGTAAGGTGTCGTATCGGGGGGTATTTGCTTGGGGGTTTATGCTTTTTGTGTCGGTGTTTTGAGCATCTTGCTTGGTGTCTTGAATTTCTTGCCAATTATCCAAAATCGCACTTTGATTGGTGCGTGCCATTTGGTCGGTTTGGCGGATTTTGGCTTGTAACTCCTGCATTTGGGCTTTCATCTTGGCTTCGGACGCACGAATCTCATCAATCTCCGCTTTTAGGGCGTTTTGTACTTCGGTGAGTTCAAGCTCGCTCACCAGCTCACTTTGTAGGCGTGCCGACATACGGCGAAAATTACCGTACCATTTGCCAAGCGTGCGTGCGGTGATGATGAGTTTTTCAGGGCCCAAGATGATGAGTGCGATGACCCCAAACAGCCCAAGCTCAAATAAGCCCAGATTAAACATAGCCTATCAGACCGTCTCGTCTTTTTTGACCTTAATCTCTTCTACTTTAACGTCTTGGGTGTCATCGGCTTGGGTGAGTTTGGGCTTGTCGTCTTCTTTGACCGCATCTTTAAAGCCCTTAACGGCAGAACCTAAGTCTTTGCCTGCGTTTTTAAGTTTACTCGTGCCAAACACGATGACCACCACCACCAATAAAATCAGCCAATGTGTGATAGAAAATCCGCCCATGATATTACCCTTTTAAATTTAAAAAATTAGTCTAACATAAAATTTTGACAAAATGATGAAATCAGCCCTTTGGCGTGCGTGCATTTTTCTCATCAATACCCGACAAACCAAATCGTCTTGCCAGCTCGGTCAAGACATCATCGCCCGATAGCCCCAACTGGTGTAACGCCACAAGGCTATGAAACCACATATCCGCCACTTCATAGACCACGTCCGCTTTGGCATGTTCGTCATTGTCGCCTGTGGCACGCACAAGCTGTAATTCTTTGGCGGAGATAATCGCTTCGGTCGTCTCTTCGCCCACTTTTTCTAGGATTTTATTCAGCCCTTTGTGGTATAGGCTTGACACATAAGAGCTGTCTTTGTCGGCAGTTTTTCGCTCATCTAAGATGCGGTCAAGCTCGCCAATGACTTTGCTATTATCTAGCTTAATCAGCGTATGCGGTGCGTCCACTTTTACCGCATCACCATAAATCTCACTAGGGTCTTTAATGACCTTATCCACCGCCACCCAATCAAGGCTCGCCACGTCCAATTTTTCAAAAAAACAGCTCGTCCGCCCCGTGTGGCACGCAACCCCCCCAATCTGCGTGATGATAAGCACAATCACATCTCTATCGCAATCGGTGCGAATCTCATGAACGATTTGAGTGTGTCCGCTACTCTCGCCCTTGTGCCAAATCTTGCCACGAGAGCGACTAAAATACACCGCCGTGCCTGTCTCTACCGTCAGGCGTAAACTTTCGGCATTTTGCCATGCCATCATCAAAATTTGCCCCGTGGCGTGGTCTTGGGCGATGGCGGGAATCAGCCCATCGGCGTTAAATGTTAAATCATCAAGCCAGCTCATCATCATCTCCTATTTTGGGATATTTTATCACAAAATAGGAGATGATGGTTAATCCGTCTTATCGTGCGATGATGATTTCAAATTTTTAATCACAAACACCACCGCCACTAGCACGCACGACACCGACAGGGCAAAATACAAAGTTTCAAGCGTTGCCCCATATTCCACCGCTTGCTCCAAAAACATCACGGTCAAAATCAGCACCGCCACTTGCATGAGTATACTTTTTAAATCATGAAAATCGTGAATGTGTAGCACCTTTAAAAAACGAGAATCCACCATTTCTTTTTTGCAAATAAAAAATTGGTACAAGGCAATACTGGTAATTTGAAACACCAAGGCAATCAGCCCAATATCAAGCACCTTTAAGAGCGTTACCGCCAACTGTTTGCCTGATTTGGCGGTATCAGGCACCGCCATCACAAAGGATAGGTACAGATGAAACAAAATGTTGAGCGACATGATATAGAGTATGACAGATGATAAAAATGAAGTAAAAACAATCACATACACCAAAAATCGGCTATTTTGAAATAAAGAATTTATCATCTCTCCCCCTGTGTTGGTAGCCCTTGCCTTATCAATCTTGAAAACTCATCGCTGTCCATATCAGTTTTTATCAAATGCCCCACATACGGATTGGCGTGTGCCATCGCTCGCCATTCATCAGCCGTATAACGAGTATCAATCGCCTTTTCATCAAGCAAATATTCGGGCAACAAGCCTGCCAATAACGCCCGATAGTCAATCGGTATCGGCTCAATTTGTGCCATCATATCAAAAATGAGCGTGCTACAATTACTAATTAAGGTGTTATACCAACGGGCTTCGTGGTTGAGACTCTCGCCTTTTTGTAAATAAAGCAAAAACAGCTCACGCACGCTTTCTTTTGATAAATCAACAGGATAAATGTACACATCTTCGCCACGCACGTTGGTGCGACTGTATATCAAATCCTTCTCATCGCCCACCACAAGCCCAAGCTCAAACTGGCGAAAAAATCCCCCAATCGCCGAAAAACTCTCATGTGACTCTTTACGAATTTCAATAGAAAAGCTGAGTTTCTCGCCATTTTTAAAGCCAAAACTTGCCATGGTGTGTACGATTTTATCCAAGCCCCAATCTGAAATAATCAGCTCAAAAGTTTCTAGCTCTTGCAGGTTATACTGGCGAGTTTCCCAATTTATCTCATAATTGTCTTTATCATACCAACGAAAATTTCGCACATTGTGCAGGGTAACGATATCGCCTTGCTTTTCGTATTGAATGATTTTGGCGACTTCATCATGCCAAATGCGGTCATTTTTTGCGTCCATGCCAAAATACCACCCAAGCCCCACACCAAAGCAGACAAGATACACCGCCAAATCCGTCCGCCGTCTAAAAATCGCCCGAGTGATAAAAAAGCCCGTTAAACTCATTGCCAAACACGCCCAAAACACCATAAAAACTTGCGTACCCAGCTCGCCAAAGGGCTTATGCACCCATAACGCCATCAGTAGCCAAAAACTGCCACCCCAACAAAGAGCGTAAAGGCAATGGAGATGAGCCACACAAAAGCACGGGTTACAAAAAAGCGGGTGATAAACCGCTGAACGGCAGGGGGCAGAGCCTTGATAAGGGCGTTTTTGGGGAGTTGGTCGGTCATGATTTTGGCGGATAAAAGGGCTATTATAAAGCAAATGCAGGGCAATACACTAGAATTAGCGATAAAAAAATACATTTTTCCAAAACACAAACCAACCGCAAATGAATTTTATGGCTAACACCATAAAAACCAAATTAAAATTCAAAAAAAAATTTTTCTTTCCAAAATTCTATCTCTAGCAACATTTTAGCACTTTCGCCCAATGCAAAATAATAAAGAGCAAAAAATAAAAAAAATGTCATCGCCAATGTC
>NZ_JADFBZ010000042.1:0-26683 GCF_015223095.1 Moraxella sp. K127
GAAAATTGGGAAAATTGGGAAAATTGGGAAAATTATTTAACATAATCCAAAATGATTTGGCTGTCATGACAAATCGTGGTAAGATACGCCCAAGAAATTTTAAAATTAGGGCGTGCCTGCCTTTTGTATTTGCAATGAAAAATGAGAAAAATCGCACGTTTTTTAAGGAAAAAGTGAAGTTTGATAGTCGTTCTATCAAACAAGCTTTTGACGAAGAAAAACAATCCGACCACTTAACCATGTAAATTTTAAAATTTTAACTTAACCTTCCAAATTAAGTGGTCGGATAGCCATTTTTCATGCAAAAATTGATAAAAGCGTTAAATTTTCATCTTATTTTATAAAAATGTTATCAATGGTAGGCACGCCCTAATACAAACGCAATGATGTTTGGATGTAGGGGCGTACTGTGCACGCCCATAAAAATGATGGCATTAAAAGGCGTGGAAAGCACATTCCTACAAAGCCGTAGCAAATATCAAGTTTGTTAGGTGTGGTTATTCTTAAAAGCCCCAATCTAATTTTGCCGATTCATCAAATCCACCCCAATAATTTGCCCGATATTTATCCAATATTTATCTAGCATTACCCAACAATAACCCATAGCCATGCGACTGTCCGCCATTTTAAACCAGACCCACTCCGCCCAGTCACCCAGTGATGCCCATCTGCCAAGCCTAGCTAGGCAAGCAGAGCAGGCTCATGATATGCCCATTAGCCATGATACAGACCCAAGACAAGCCAAGACTCAGACTGTCTCTCAGTTCGTCTGTCAGACTCTGTTATCAGCGATAGAGCGTTGGCTGTCGTCACTGACAGGGCAGAATTATTCGCCCCACACGCTGTCGGCGTATCGGGCGAGCATGCACCGCTTTGGCGAGTTTTTGGGGCGTTATGGCGTGGACTGGCAGGACTGTCGCCCCAAGGATTTGGAGTGGTATGTTGTGACACGGTTGGAGCAGGATAGGGTGCAGACAGTGAGTGTCAAACGGGACATTTCTGCCATCAAGCGGTTTTATCAGTTTGCCATCAAGGAGCAGGAGCGGACAACAGACAGCAAAGTGAGTATCTGCAACCCGACCATCGGTTATCGCCTAAAATCTGCCCCCAAGCCCTTGCCTGTGGTGTTGGATGTGGATGTGATGACACAGCTGTTGGAGCAAGCCCCACTCGATGACCCCGAGCAGGCGGATTTGTGGGTACGAGATAAGGCGATGTTTGAGCTGATGTACAGTAGCGGTCTGCGTTTGGCGGAGCTGGCATCGCTTGATGTGGCGGATGTGGATTTGACCGCCAAATCGGTTAGGGTGCTGGGCAAAGGCAAAAAAATGCGTGTCGTCCCTGTCGGCACCAAGGCGATACAAGCCATCAA
Organism: Moraxella sp. K127; assembly: GCF_015223095.1. NCBI lineage: Bacteria > Pseudomonadati > Pseudomonadota > Gammaproteobacteria > Moraxellales > Moraxellaceae > Moraxella > Moraxella sp. K127. The sequence continues at coordinate 1,373 of NZ_JADFBZ010000042.1, forward strand.
TGCCTACCTGCCTTATCGCACATCATGGCAAGCCAAAAAAGTCGCCAAAACTGCCAAGCCTGATGGCATTACGCCTACCAGTACCGTCAAGGCACTGTTTATTAGTGAGCGACACGGCAAAAGGCTAAGCGAGCGTGCGATACAACTTCGTCTGTCACTGTGTGCCACTCGGGCAGGCATCGCCCAGAGTTTGCACCCACATTTGCTTCGGCATAGTTTTGCGTCGCACCTGTTGTCATCGAGTGGTGATTTGCGTGCGGTGCAGGAGCTGTTGGGGCATAGTAATCTTAGCACCACGCAGATTTATACCCATGTGGACTTTGGGTCGCTGACCAAGGTTTATGATAAGACACATCCTAGGGCGACCGCCAAAAAGTCCTAGGGCGTGTTGAACATTGATAACATTTTTATAAAATAAGATGAAAATTTGATAATTTTAATCCATTTTTGCATGAAAAATGGCTAAATCTTGTTTTTCTGCGTCAAAAACTTGTCTGATAGAATAACTATCAGCCTGCGTTTTTTCCTTGAAAAACGTGCGATTTTTCTCATTTTTCATTGCAAATACCAAAGTTCAACACGCCCTAATTATAACTCCACCCGACATTCAAATATCGGCATATTTTTACGAATATTATCCTGCTCATCTTTATCAAAATCAGCATAAATGATTGTAAAATCGCCACCGTCTGTCGTATTTGTACTACCCACGATTTGCCCGTTTGCGTTCACCATCATGCCATGCCCCCACGTTTGGCGGGTTTGGGGTTTGTCCTTGTGGGTGAAATGGTGCGTGCCACCTTGTGCCGAGCCGATGATAAGGCATTGACCATCAAGCGAGCGAGCGGTTAGCAAGGATTGCCAATGAGCCTTGCCCGTGGTGTGGGTAAAGGCAGACGGCACGGTGATGATGTCCGCCCCCATGTCTCTAAGTTTTTGATAAAGTGTGGGAAATCGCACATCAAAACACACGGTCATGCCAATGCCAACTGCCACACCGTCCAGCACACAGTGAGCCACGACAGGTGTATCGCCTGCTTCAAAGGTGCGACCTTCATCATAACTGCCCACACCGTCCGCCACCGATGCCCGAAACAGGTGGATTTTGTCATAGCGGGCGATGAGTGTGCCTGTATTGTCAAACAGTAGGCTGGATTGGCGAAATTTGCCGTCTAATTTGCCGTCTATGGGCGTGCCATCGGGGCGAGTGGGGCAAGGCAGTGTCCCTGCTAAGATATGAATGCTCGTATCGCGGGCAAGGCGTGCATAAAAATCCACCATCTCATCAAAACGACTGGCAAGCTCACGTTGTGACCCCATGACACACGCATTTTCGGGCAAAACTGCCAAATCCGCCCCGTTTTGTTTGGCGGTGGAGACCGCCTGTTTGATAATGGCTAGGTTGTTATCAATGTTATCTTGGGAATTTAGCTGAATGTTGGCAATCTTTGGCATGGTTGTCCTTGTTGGTGCATGATGTTGAATTTATTATAAAGCCATTTATCAAGCTAGGCAACTTTTGGATAAATTTGGGGTGACTTGATGGTTGGTGTAATGGTCATGATGGATGGGGTTGTGATGAGATTTTAGGTGGGAAAATAAGTTATAAAATAACAATGATGGGCGTTACTGGGGTGTTATGTCGTAAAATTTACGCCTTTTGGCAAAATCTATGCAAAAATTATGCCAAAATGTTGTAAAATTTAAAAGTTAGTAGATATTTTAACAATTAGGACAGTAGTACACCCATGAGTCTCTCATTTGGCTTGGGCGTTGGCTTAAACCAATCCCAAAAACTCACCCCACAAATGCAACAGGCGATTCGCTTGCTGGCTTTGTCGCACCTTGAATTGGAGCAAGAAGTGCAGATGAAGTTAGACAGTAATCCTTTGCTTGAACGGGTTGATGAGAGTTTTGAGACGGAGTTTGACCGTGATGAGCTAAGTTTGGACGATTGGACGGATAATAATTGGCAAAAAAATGACGGTCAAGGTGGCTCAGATGGTTTTGATGAGTCCTTTGAGAGTGACAGTTATGATAAGCTGACTGAGTCGGGGTTGGATGACGGGGCGATGGACAGTGACTGGGATAATGTCTATACCCCTGATTTTGAGTATGATGGCGATTTTGGTTTGGCAGGCAGGCATGATGATGAGCATGAGTTTTTGGGGGCGACTCACACCAGCATCCAAGAGCATGTGCGTTTTCAGATGAATTTTAGTCCCATGAATGCCAAAGAGTCGCTGATTTTGGATTATTTGCTGGACGCCATGGATGAGATGGGTTATATCCGTCTGGGTGTGGATGAGTTGTATCAGAATTTGGCGACCCTTGCCAGTTTTTATCAGTGGGAAGAGACGATTAGTCCGCCTGAGATTGTCTCGGTGTTACAACGCATTCAGGCGTGTTCGCCAACGGGCGTCGGGGCGAGAAATCTGCCCGAGTGCCTAAGATTGCAACTTGACGAGCTGACCAAAGATGACCCTGATCTGCCTTTTGCTGATGAAGCTTATATGGTGCTTGGGGCGACCACTCATTTGGAGACGAACAACATCAAGGCACTCATGCAAGACACCGACCTAAGCTCTGCTGAGATAAAAGGGGCGATGGCGATTATCCGCAGTCTTAACCCCGAGCCTGCATCTGAGTTTTATAAAAATGAAGGCAGTATCGACCAAAGTATTGATATTCCTGATATTTTGGTCATCGCCTTAGAAGAGACCAAAGGCAGATATGCCAAGAAGTCACTGGCTAATGTCACCGACACCGATGTATGGCGAGTGGTGCTAAACCAAGAAGTTATCCCTAATTTACAAATCAACCAAGAATACGCCAGTCTCATCAAAAAAGGCGATGATGGCGATGATAATATTTATCTCAAAGATAAGCTAAATGATGCCCGTCTGTTCATTCGCAGCATTGATGAGCGTAACCAAAATTTGCTTAAAGTGGCAGGCTGTATCGTTCGTCGCCAGCAGGGGTTTTTGGAGCGGGGTGTGGAAGCGATGATTCCTTTGACCCTAAAAAATGTCGCCGATGAGATTGGACTGCATGAGTCCACCGTCTCACGACTGACCACCAATAAGACCATGCTCACCCCGCAGGGCTTGTATCCCTTAAAGTACTTTTTCTCATCCAGTGTGGGCAGTGAAGATGGCGAGATATCATCAACTGCCATCTCCGCCCAAATCCAAAGCATGATTCAAAACGAAAACCCCAAAAAACCACTGTCAGATGCTTATATTACTGGCGTGTTAGAAGAGCAGGGCGTAAGTATTTCACGGCGAACCGTAACCAAATATCGTGAAGCGATGGGGATTTTGCCATCAACACTACGCAAACAAAAAATCTAGGGCGTGCCTGCCTTTGGTCTTTGCCATGAAAAATGGATTAAAGTGTTAAATTTTCATCTTATTTTATAAAAATGTTATCAATGGCAGACACGCCCTAGCCATAAAAAACTCCACGCTCAAGTGTGGAGTTTTTTCTCATGAGTGGCATGGCGTGTCTTATACACCTTGGCAGTACTGATTAATCAGTTGTTGGTGTTGCTGACGTTTTGAGCTAATCTCTTGATCATTTAGGTAGACTCGCTCGCCATTGGCGTTGGTCTCAAAAATACGACCACCGATGGTTAGGTTGGCAAAGTTGGCACGCAATGACTGACAGCGATTGGCAAGCTCTTGATTTTGTAGGGCTTGATTTTGCTGTTCTAGGTCGGCAATACGCTGAGCTTCGGGTGATGGTGCCGCTTGTTGTTGGGTTTGTTCTGACAGCTGACCTGCATCAGCGACACGCCCATCATTACGCATGGAGTGAACTTTAAAATTGGTGGTATTTTTTGGTTGCATTTGGCTATAAACCACTTCGCCATGCTTGCCAATGCTCTCATAGATGGTGGTATTGGCATTGGCGGTAATGCCAAAAGTGACAACACTAAGAAGTAGGGCGGTTAAGGTATGAAGTTTCATGAAAAAATCCTTACTGTTGGACGGTGTGAATTGCCCATCCAAAATCGGCAAAAAATTAATGCTAATATTGCAACAAAACCACGATAAAATCAAGACCAATTAGGCGAATAAATGCGGTATTTGTCGCTTTTTGAACAAATTTTGGTGTTATTTGAAAAAATTAACAATAATCTTTAAAAAACTATTGGCAAAAAAGATGTTTTGGGGTAAGATAGCCAAATCTTAATTTTAATAACTAAATTTGTCAAAAGTTTTTTAACTTATAAAAATTAGTTATAGAAGTCAGCGTTCTTTATCAAAAAGACGTTTGTTAAGTCCAAGCGAATAGATTACCGTTTATTCATATCGGCTTAACATTGCACAGGACTTACCGGTCTGCAAGACGACATTTTCACTTCATTTGTCAGTCCTTGTACCACGTCTTTGGTAAGTTTGTTTGTTAACCCATTTTGGGAAAAAGGATTGATATGACAGAGCAAACCACCCAAGCCCCCAACATGACGGGGCATACTCAGACGGCAGACGCTGCCAAACATTTCCATGAAAATCAAGCCAAACTTGCCCGTGGCGAAACCGTTGCCATGAGTGGGGCGGAGCTACTTGTGCAAGCCTTAGTTGATGAAGGCGTAACCCATATTTTTGGCTACCCTGGTGGGGCGGTGCTACATATCTATGATGCCCTATTTAAGCAAGACAAGATTGAGCATATCCTAGTTCGCCATGAGCAGGCGGCAGGACACATGGCGGACGCTTATAGCCGTGTTACAGGACGTGCAGGCGTGGTGCTAGCCACGTCAGGGCCGGGCGTTACCAATACCGTAACCGCCATTGCCACAGCGTTTATGGATTCTATTCCTATGGTGGTACTGGCAGGGCAAGTGCCAAGCACCTTGATTGGCGATGATGCCTTTCAAGAATGCGACATGATTGGCGTGTCTCGCCCTGTGGTCAAGCATAGTTTTCAAGTGCGTAACCCTGCCGAGATTCCCACGATTATCAAAAAAGCCTTTTTTATCGCAAGCTCAGGTCGTCCCGGCCCTGTGGTGGTGGATATTCCAAAGGATATGACGAACCCTGCCGATAAATTTGACTACTTTATGCCAAGCGAGATTCACATTCGCTCTTATCAGCCAACGTCCAAAGGACATAGCGGTCAAATCAAAAAAGCCCTAGACGTACTACTTTCTGCCAAACGCCCTGTACTCTACTCTGGCGGTGGCGTGGTGCAAGGCGGGGCAAGCGATGAACTTCGTGAACTTGCCAATTTGTTAAACTTGCCCGTTACCAACACGCTCATGGGGCTAGGGGCATATCCTGCCACGAGCGAGCAGTTTGTCGGTATGCTCGGTATGCACGGCACTTATGAAGCCAACATGACCATGCACCATGCGGACGTTATTTTGGCGGTGGGGGCAAGGTTTGATGACCGTGTTACCAACAACGTCAAAAAATTCTGCCCAAACGCAACCATTATCCATATTGACATTGACCCAACGTCTATCTCAAAAACCATTAACGCTCATATCCCTATCGTGGGCGATGTCAAACCTGTCTTGACCGAAATGGTAAATATTGTCAAATCCAGCGACAAACGCCTAGACGAACACGCCCTTGCCGACTGGTGGACGCAAATCAACGAATGGCGTAAACGTCATGGCTTGCGTTATGGCGATGACACGGACGCACCTGTCCATGCGATTATGCCACAACGTGTCGTTGAAACGCTGTGCAAGCTCACGGACGGTAAAGCGATTATCACGTCCGATGTCGGTCAGCACCAAATGTTCGCCGCCCTTTATTATAAATATGACGAGCCACGCCAATGGCTAAACTCTGGCGGACTTGGTACTATGGGTGTAGGTCTGCCTTATGCCATGGCGGCAAAATTGGCTTGTCCTGAAAAGACGGTCGTTTGTATCACAGGCGAAGGCTCCATTCAGATGAATATCCAAGAGCTATCAACGTGCTTGCAGTATAATTTGCCTGTTAAGATTTTAAACTTAAACAACGCCCAACTTGGCATGGTAAAACAGTGGCAAGATATGCTGTACGAAGGTCGCCACGCCCAAAGCTATATGAAATCCTTGCCTGATTTTGTCAAACTTGCCGAAAGCTATGGGCATAAAGGCGTAAAAATCACCAACCCTGCTACTATGGAGGAGGAGCTAAAAGAGGCTCTAGAAATGGACGGTTTGGTATTTATTGATGTGTATGTGGACAGAAGTGAGCACGTCTATCCCATGCAAGTGGCAGGGCAGTCCATGCGTGATATGTGGTTATCAAAAGGGGAGCGTACCTAATGGCACAGTTACAAAAACACTTGATTTCGGTACTTATGGAAAACGAAGCAGGCTCGCTGTCTCGTGTGGTTGGGCTGTTTAGTCAGCGTGGCTATAACATTGATACGCTAAACGTCGCCGCCACCGAAGACCCCACGTTATCACGGCTTACCCTGACCACGATTACCACTGCCGATAAGATTGAGCAGATTACCAAACAACTTCATAAACTCATTGAAGTGGTCAAAGTCCAAAATCTATCGGAAGTCTCTGGCGGCAGTCAGATTGAGCGTGAGCTTATGCTAATCAAAGTACGAGCGACAGGGGCATACCGTGAAGAAGTGTACCGTACAGCGGACATATTCCGAGCCCAAATCGTGGACGTGTCGGCAAATCTTTATACCATTCTTATCACAGGGGATGCAGGCAAGCTAGACGGTTTTATTGATGTCATCGGACGTGATAAAATCCTAGAAGTGGTACGCTCTGGCGTGATTGGTATTGCACGGGGCGAGCGGACGCTTTCTTTGTGATGGCAAAAGTTGTCTTAAAAGGTCATATCATCATTCCTAAAACCAATCGGCAAGTTATTTTAGATGAACTTAAAAAACACATTGACTTAACACGCCAAGAAAGTGGTTGTTTGATATTTCAAATCACACAAGACAACAGCGATGTCGATAAGTTTTGGGTTTATGAAGAATTTGTGAACAAAGAAGCCTTCGACTTTCATCAAGCTCGTGTGCGTTTGTCTGCGTGGGGCGTGGTATCTGCTGATGTAGAGCGACATTATGAGCCGTTAATCATGATAGATGATTAGTATTGATTATCTACTAAAATGATTTAAGGAGATAAAAATGATTATAGAGCTTGCCAGCCTACCGCCAATGGTGCAGGCATACATCAAAGATGAAAAACAACTACAAGTCATTGTCAAAGATGAGCAGGTGCATTTAATGCCCTTACATCAATTTGTATCACAACCAACCAAAAAATCCGATTTTGCAGGGGGGGGTTGGCACAATTTGCGAATTCTGACTTAATGCCAAAAGAAGAACAAGCGGTAGAGATGGCAATCAGGAAAAAAATATGGCATTGATTGATACAAATATTTTGTTGCGTTTTTTATTGCAAGACCACGATATATTAAGCCAACAAGCCAAGCAAATCATTGATGATAATGATGTGATTTGTTTAAATGCCGTCATTTATGAAGTCATTCACGTATTACAAAGCGTTTATAAAATTGACGGAGCATTGATTGCTGATAAACTTTTGATACTATTTGAAAATGATGTGATTGAAAGTGAAAATAAGTCAGTTATCCTAAAATCCTTATCAATTTTTAAAGAAACTTCTATGGATTGCTTGTTAATTGCTTATCGCATCATTGATAATAGCGTAATTTTTTCTTTTGATAAAAAAGTCAATAATTATCTAAACAGAATAAGTTTTTAATTAACCCACGCCCTTAAATTACGGGCATTATTTTAAGGAAACTCGTATGAGCTTAAATATCTATTATGACAAAGATTGTGATTTGTCTATCATTCAAGGCAAAAAAGTTGCCATTATCGGCTACGGCTCACAAGGTCACGCCCACGCCCTAAACCTAAAAGATTCTGGCGTTGATGTAACCGTAGGCTTGCGTGCAGGCTCTGCTTCTTGGAAAAAAGCCGAGAACGCTGGTCTAAAAGTTGCCGAAACTGCCGATGCGGTCGCTGGTGCGGACGTGGTGATGATTTTGACCCCTGATGAATTTCAGCGTCAGCTTTATAAAGAGACCATTGAGCTAAATATCAAACAAGGTGCAACGCTTGCCTTTGCTCACGGTTTTGCCATTCACTACAACCAAGTTGAGCCCCGTGCCGACCTTGATGTGATTATGGTTGCTCCAAAAGCCCCTGGTCATACCGTGCGTTCTGAATTCGTTAAAGGCGGTGGTATCCCCGACCTTATCGCTATCTGGCGTGATGTGTCAGGCAACGCCAAGCAAGTGGCTTTGTCTTATGCGTCAGGCGTGGGCGGTGGTCGCTCGGGCATCATTGAGACAACCTTTAAAGACGAAACCGAAACCGACCTATTTGGCGAACAAGCCGTTCTGTGTGGTGGTGCGGTTGAGCTTGTCAAAATGGGCTTTGAAACCCTAGTAGAAGCAGGCTATGCCCCTGAAATGGCGTATTTTGAGTGCTTGCACGAATTGAAGCTCATCGTAGATTTGATGTACGAAGGCGGTATTGCCGACATGAACTACTCAATTTCTAACAACGCAGAATATGGCGAATACGTTACAGGCGTAGAAGTCATCAACGACCAATCTCGTGAAGCAATGAGAAATGCATTGAAGCGTATCCAATCAGGCGAATATGCCAAAATGTTTATCGCCGAAGGTCAGCTAAACTACCCGTCAATGACTGCCCGTCGCCGTAACACTGCCGAGCATGAAATTGAAAAAACTGGGGCAAAACTTCGTGCGATGATGCCTTGGATTGGCGGTAACAAAATCATTGATAAAGAGAAAAACTAATTTAATTTTCTTTTTAAATAAAAATGACCGTCCATGTGGGCGGTTGTTTTTTCATGCCTTGCCAGCACGCCCCAATCAGCGTATAATAGCACATTTGTGCAGATTTATTTTTTAATGATAGCTTATAATATTCACCATTTTTTAAACAGTTTGTCCGATTTTGCCATTTTGTATATTTTGGCAAGTCTTATCATTGCCATTTTGATTTGGGTGGAGTCGGCGTGGGTTGCCCGTAACGGTGGCAAATTGCCCCAAAACACGCCCTTTGTCGTTATTAGCATTTTAACGTCATCATGGCTCATCGTGTCGGGGCTTGCGTTGTATTTTCTAGAATTTGACGGGGTATTGATGAGTGTGCCAGTGGTGTATGGCGTGTATTCATTGCTAAGCTGGATAAAAGGGGCGAAACTCATCGGAGATGACCTGCCTGATGACCCAAAAGACATTGTCCTACCAAGCAAATATCTCACCTATTCGCAGTCGTTTGCCCTTGTGTTTGCCGTGCTTTGCGTGAGTATGCTTGCCTTGCCTTATACCGATTTGCCTTTTTTGTAAAATTACAAAAATAAATCCCCTTTTTGATGAAAACTTTGTTATACTAGCTGTACGGTATTTATGTACCATAGATTGTGTTTTGCTCGCCTTGTGCGAAAAAACGACTTTGATAACTTGCGGACGAGTGCTGGTATCAGGGCGTATGTTAGATTTATTACTGAACCATTAAGGCAACTTATCGGTTTGATATAGAGTTTAAGCGTCGTATCTTTAACTTATTTTGCGGTTTTGGCAACATAAATATTTTCACGGCATTTTGCCATTATTTCCCCATTTTCAAGGAAAACTCTCATGTCAAACAAAGTTACTGGTACCGTTAAATGGTTCAATGAAGCCAAAGGTTTTGGTTTTATCGCCCAAGACGCAGGCGGTCAAGACGTATTCGCCCATTACAGTGCCATTACTGGTTCTGGTTTTAAAACCCTAGCCGAAGGTCAAAAAGTGGCGTTCATTCTAGGCGAAGGCAAAAAAGGCCCACAAGCCGAAGAGATTGAAAAAATCTAATTGCCAATATCATTGATTAAGCACTCAAAGCAATTTGGGTGCTTTTTGTTTTTGTTATTTTAGCAATGTATAATCAATTAACCCTAATTCGCACCCATGCTAATTTTAAAAAATTCATTTGTCGCATGGTAGGGTGTGTGGTACGCACTTTACTGTCATTGGTGTATTTTAACGTTAAAGGATTATGTTTTGGAAAAGCGTGTAAGGGTAAATTGCAATTTATCCTATGGTTAGATTTTTAAAAGAGTGCTGTTTTTCATTACCTAATTTCCATATACCCAAACCGCCAAAAATAAAAATGACTGCTCATTCACGTTAAGTATTTGACCAAAATTTGTAAATTTTAGACAATCTAGCATGGCATAAAGCTGATAAATGTGATATATTTTTATTAAATTTTTAAAACCCAAAAAACGGAGTAACCATGAAAGTATTAGTTGCCGTCAAGCGTGTTGTTGACCACAACGTCAAAGTGCGTGTTAAAGCAGATGAGTCTGGCGTGGACTTGACCAACGCCAAGATGAGCGTAAACCCATTTTGTGAAATTGCCATTGAAGAAGCGGTTCGCTTAAAGGAAAAGGGCGTGGCAAGCGAGATTATCGCTGTATCTATCGGCACCAGTCAATCGCAAGAACAACTGCGTTCGGCATTGGCATTAGGTGCTGACCGTGGGGTATTGGTTGAGACGGACGCCAAACCATATCCGCTACAAGTCGCCAAAATCCTAAAAGGCGTGGCAGAAGCCGAAGGGGCAGAGCTTATCCTACTCGGCAAGCAAGCCATTGATGATGATAATAACCAAACAGGGCAAATGCTGGCGGCACTCATGAATGTCGGTCAAGGCACCTTTGCATCCGAAGTGGTGGTAGAAGGCGGTGCGGTCAAAGTAACTCGTGAGATTGACGGTGGTTTGCAAACCGTGAATTTGCCACTGCCTGCGGTTGTTACCACAGATTTGCGTCTTAATGAGCCACGCTTTCCAAAACTACCTAATATCATGGCAGCCAAGAAAAAGCCACTAGACACCAAAACCCCTGCCGATTTTGGCGTGGACATGACATCTAAACTGACCACATTAAAAGTCAAAGCCCCTGCCGAGCGTAGTGCAGGCGTAAAAGTGGCGAGCGTTGATGAGTTGATTGATAAGCTTAAAAACGAAGCGAAGGTAATTTAAAGTAATTTCAAAATTAATTAAAATGTGGAAATGTAGGGGTGATTTATTCACCCATAAGTCCAAATTAGGGCAAATGTGATTTGCCCTTACATCTCCCAAATTAATTTGACCATTTATTTGACTATTGTAAAGATAAAAAGGATACAGCCATGACCGTATTAGTTTATGCTGAACACGACAACCAAGAATTAAAATCGGCGACCCTTGCCACAATCACCGCCGCCAGTCAAATTGACAGCGACATTCATGTATTAGTGGCAGGCTCAAACGCCCAAGCCGTTGCCGACAGCGTCGCCCAAGTATCAGGCGTGAGTAAAGTGCTACTTGCTGATAACCCTGCCTTTGCCAATCAGCTTGCCGAAAATGTTGCCCCATTGGTGGTAGAGCTTGCCGGTGCATATAGCCACATCATCGCCCCTGCGACCACGACAGGTAAGAACTTTTTGCCCCGTGTGGCAGCTCTGCTTGATGTGAGCATGGTATCAGACATCACGGCAGTGATTGATGCCAAGACTTTTGAGCGTCCTATCTATGCAGGTAACGCCACAGCAACCGTACAATCGGCAGAAGATAAAATCGTGCTAAGCGTGCGTGGTACAGCGTTTGACTCGGCACCTGCCACAGGCGGTAGTGCAAGCGTTGAGAGCGTGAGCGTGGGCGGTGATAGTGGCAAATCTAGCTTTGTGGGTGAAGAGCTTGCCAAATCTGACCGTCCAGAACTAACATCTGCCAATATCGTGGTATCAGGCGGACGAGCGTTGGCAAGTGGCGAGAACTTTACCAAATACATCGAGCCACTGGCGGACAAACTCGGTGCCGCCATGGGTGCTAGCCGTGCGGCGGTGGACGCAGGTTTTGTACCCAATGATTTGCAAGTGGGTCAAACCGGCAAAATCGTTGCCCCAAATCTGTACATTGCCGTGGGTATCTCGGGAGCGATTCAGCACCTAGCAGGTATGAAAGACTCTAAGACCATTGTGGCGATTAACACCGACCCAGAAGCTCCGATTGCGAGTGTGGCGGATTATTTCTTGGAAGCGGATTATCAAGTGGCAGTGCCTGAGCTGACTTCTAAATTGTAATTGATAAGACTTACCAAAAACGCATTTGATGATATCAAGTGCGTTTTTTATTAGGCGAGTTCATACTGTATTTTTCGTCCATTTTGGATTACAATAATCGCCTTATTCTTAGCCATTTGCCGTTATCTCTGCCATGTCCGATGTGATGCCCAAAAAACTGCCCTATCTGTCGCACGAAGAGCAACAGCGAATCACTCGCCTGTGCGTTCGCTGTGCGTTGTTGCTCATGCAGTATGGGGCGGAGTCAGTGGTTGTGGTGGATTTGACCAAACGTTTGGGCGTGGCGTTGGGCGTTGGGGGCGTGGAATGCGGATTGTCTTTTAATGCCATTACGCTCACCACGCTGTATAATGGACATTGTATCACAACCGTACGCAACACCGTTCATCAGGGGATTAATGTGAGTATCTTGGTGCAGATTCAGCAAATCGTCCTAGATGTCGAACGTCAAAGACAAGCAGGCGGACGAGACGAACACGCCGTTACCCACACCGAAAAGCGACTGGATAATATTGACCGCACCACATATCCCAACACGCTCATGGCATTTTTTGTGGGTATGTCCTGTGCTTGTTTTGCTTATCTTAACGGCGGTGGTTTGGCTATCTCGCTGGTAACGCTCGTGGCAGGGTTTTGTGCCATACGCACTCGCATGTATCTGTCCGCTCATCATTTTAACCCTTTTGTGGTGGTCATCATCACCGCCTTTGTGGCGACTTTACTTGGGGCGGTGGCGTACTTTTTAGAGCTGGGGGTCAATGCCGATGTGGCGGTGGCGTCTAGCGTGCTGTTACTGGTGCCGAGCTTTCCTATCATTAACGCCTTATCGGACATTTTAAAGGGGTATATCAACATGGGGGTAGGGCGGTGGATGTTTGCAACCATGCTGACGTTGTCGGCGTGTGTGGGGATTGTCATCGCCTTGATTTTGTTACGCATACCGCATTGGGGGCTGTGATGACCGTGCTAACGCTACTGACGAATGTGGGGCTGTCTTGCGTGATTACGCTGGGGTGGTGCTTGATGTTTACGCTACCGAGACGTTATGTCGGGCTGTGTCTTATCATGACGGCATTGGGTTATGTTACCAAAACAGGGCTGTTGGCGGTGGGGAGTCATCTGGCGGTGGCGACATTTTTTGGGGCGATGTTGCCGAGCTTTTTGGGGGTGTATTTTGCTCAGCAACATGGGCTACCGCCAAAGGCACTCATCGTGCCGAGCGTGATTTTTCTCATGCCGGGTATCGTGGCGTATAAGGCAATGGTGAGTATGGTGCAGATAGGGTATTTTGGGTTTAGTATGGAGCTGTTTGTACTGATGATGACTTACTTTTTTGAAGCGATTTTTGTCATCTCGGCATTGGTGTTGGGGCTGTCGATTCCAGGGATTTTGTTTTATCGCAGAAAGCCCATTGTGTAGTTAAGGCTGTCCCAACACTTCATTCATGAGCTGATGATAAGCGATAGCCCCCTTGGACGATTTTTCGTATTCAAAAATAGATTTGCCAAAACTTGGGGCTTCTGCCAATCGGATACTTCTTGGAATGACCGTTTTGTACAATTTTTCGCCAAAATAATTTTCAAGCTCCGCCGACACATCTTGAGCAAGCGTACTTCGCCCGTCATACATCGTCCGCACCACGCCACGAATGTGCAGTTTGGGGTTGATTTGGGTCAGCTTTTCAATCGTATCTATCAAATCAGCAATGCCTTCTAAGGCAAAATACTCGCACTGCATGGGGATAATCACGCCGTCTGTGGCGACAAGGGCGTTCACGGTCAGCATACTAAGACTTGGGGCGCAGTCCATGATGACATAGTCGTAGTCTAGCTTGGCGTTTTGTAGGGCATTTTTTAATAAAAGCGGTGCGTCCGCCACGTCCGCAAGCGACACATCAATCCCTGCCAAATCACGGTTTGCCCCCACCACATCAAGGTGCTGACTTGCCACAATGGTCTTGACAAGTGGCACATCGTCAAGCAACACGTCCGCCACCGTATAATCTAGCTCATTTTTATCAAGCCCCAGACTGGTTGTGGCGTTGCCTTGTGCGTCAAGGTCAATGAGTAGCACCCGTTTTTTGCCGATAAGTGCCAACGCACTTGCCAGATTAACCGCCGTTGTGGTTTTGGCGACCCCGCCTTTTTGGTTGGCGATTGCGATAATTTCCATAAAATACCTTTACTATCAATTTGTTAGATTAGGGTAAATTACCCAATATTTCAATTTTTGGTATTGTTAATTAACCATACCTTTGGGCGAATAAATTGCCCCTACACGTCCAAATTTTAAAATAACTTTAACGCTTTGGTTCTGGTTTAAAAAGTATGCTATTAAGAAAACCGTTCGTGGTGAGCTTGTCGAACCATAACGGTTTTCCGCTACCCTTCGACAAGCTCAGGGCGAACGGAAAACCTAGTTCAGCATACTTTTTGAACTACTGCCAACGCTTTAAATACACCACACACCGCTCATCGCTCATTTGTGGCACAAAAATAGGCTTAATGTCAATTTGCCAATCTGTCAAATTTACCATATCGTCAGACGTTGGCATTTTACCTTTCATAGCATATAACACGCCGTCCGCCTTTAAGTACGGCTTGGCAAGATTGACAAAATCATCAAGACTGGCAAACGCCCGAGACGTAATAACATCAAATGCCCCGTCAAAGTCCTCAATGCGACTTGCCACAGGATTGACGTTGGCAAGACCCAATTCGCCCACCATTTGACGGATAAATCGCACCTTTTTGCCATTGCTATCTAGGGCGGTAACGTGCCAATCGGGACGCATAATGGCGATAATCACAGACGGCAAACCTGCCCCTGTGCCAATATCAAGCACACTTATGCCTGATTTATCAGCAAACGGCAAATCCGCCACAATCGCCAAACAATCCAAAATATGCTTGATAAACGCCTCTTTTGGGGCGGTAATGGCGGTCAAATTATACGCTTTTGTCCAAAGCAAAAGATTATCCAAATAGCCGAGCAGTTGTTTTATTTGCACTTCACCAAATGTTAAATTTAGCTTATCAGAAACTCGCTCTAATTCACGAGCAAATTCATCGGCATGGGTGGATATTTTATGATAAGTCATGTTTTTATAAATAATAATTGGGTTGTTTAAGTTGATTTTAACGGCTTTTTGCTATACACCCTTCGACAAGCTCAGGGCGAACGCAAAAACACCGTCAATTTGTAAATCCCCTATTTTATCACGTTTTAATCTGTTAAAATATCCCTTTTTCATATTTTAATAACAACAATGACCGACCAATTCGCCCCCTACCGCCTGCCCCACACCGCCCTAAAACGCTACACCGACACCCACGCCCTACCGCCCGACAGCACGCACGCACGCCCCACACCGCACGACTTTGGGCAACGCCGAGCCGTCAATGCCATACAGACCGCCCTTGACATCAAGGCAAACGGCTACCACGTCTTTGCCGTGGGCGAAAACGGGCTTGGCAAACGCACGCTCATCACACGCTTGCTTGCCGAGCGTGCCAAACACGAGCCGACCCCGCCCGACTTGGTCTATGTGCATAATTTTGACGCACCACGCCACCCCATTGCACTGACATTGCCGAGCGGTCAAGGGGCGATTTTTGCCAAAGATATGCACAAACTTTGGCATGAATTGTATAAAAAAATCATCGCCAAATTTAATAGCATCAGCTACCAAAACAGCATTACCACCATTAAGCAATCCGCCCAAAAACAAGAAAGAAATTTGCTTGATGAAATCAACGCCACCGCCAAAAGTCATAATTTGACCTTATTACATTCTGCCGACCAAAAAGCGGTATTTACCCCCATTGACGATAAAAAACCCATTAACAATACTGCCCTTGATAAATTGCAAAAAAAACTCACCAAAATAAACATAGAATTGGATAATTTAGATGATGAAGTCAATCAAAAAATAGACGAACTTCACGAAACACTTTTGATTAAAATCATCACGCCATTATTTGCCCCAATTTTAAAAAAATATGTTACAAAATCCGATAAAAAAATCAGCCAATATTTAACTGATTATCAAAAAGACATCATAGAAAATATCCTATTTATCGTAGAGCATGATGAAGACTTTATGGTAAAAACGGCAAATATCCCCAATCGCTATTATGTCAATGTGGCGGTCAGCCATACGCCAAATAGCGGTTCGCCCATTGTCTTTGAAGATATGCCCACCCACCCCAATCTGTTGGGACATATTGAATACATCACTCAGCTTGGCACGATTTTGACGGACGCAAGCATGATACGGGCAGGGGCATTGCATAAAGCCAATGGCGGATATTTGTTATTAGAAGCATCATCGTTATTAGAACACCCTTATGCGTGGCAAGGATTAAAGCGAGCCTTACAATCAAAATCGCTTAGCATATCAAGTCTAGAACAAATGCTAACCCTAACAGGCTCGGTATCTTTATCGCCTGATAGTACGCCATTGTCGGTCAAAGTGATATTATTGGGCGAACCTGATTTATATTATGAATTATTAGAATTTGAACCTGAATTTAATAACCTATTTAAAATCCGAGCCGATTTTAATGACACCCTGCCACGCAATCACGACAGCGAATTATTTATCACCCATAAAATCGCTGATATGATAAAAAAACAAGCATTGCCCATATTTGATAATACCGCATTTGGGGCGATATTAGATGAATTATCCGTCTATGCTGATGATAAAGACAAATTGGATTTGCACAGTGATAGATTATTACAGCTTGTGGTAGAATCGGCACGGCAGTTTTATTTAAATCATTCTCATGAAAATGATAATAAAAATAGCCCAAAAACCGTCAATAAAACCCACGTCCAAAATGCCTTAGATGACATCAAAGAGAGAAAGGGTTATTTAAAAGAATTGTATTGGCAAGAGATTCAAAACGGACAACAGCTTATCAATACCACAGGACGAGTAGTCGGGCAAATCAACGCCTTGACCGTGATTGCCTATGCCGACAGCGAATTTGGCTTACCTGCTCGGCTCACCGCACTCATCGCCCCTAAGTTTGGCACGGGCGAAATCCTAGACATAGAGCGAGACGTGGAGCTTGGCGGAAGTCTGCACGCCAAGGGAATGCTTATCATGACGAGCTTTTTACGCTCATTATTTAGTCAATTTGCCGAACTGAACTTCTCAGCAAGCCTTGCCTTTGAGCAAAGTTACGCCCACATTGATGGCGACAGTGCCACCCTTGCCGAATGTGCCGTGCTACTGTCCGCCCTTGCAAATATGCCGATAAATCAATCACTTGCAATCACAGGCTCTATGAATCAGCTTGGGGACGCTCAGGCGATTGGCGGTGTGAACGAAAAAATCATTGGCTTTTTTGACGCTTGCTTTGAGCGTGGACTGACAGGCGAGCAAGGCGTGATTATCCCAAAAACCAACATCGGACAACTCATGCTCCCTGATAATGTCGTGGGGGCGGTAGAGCGTGGCGAGTTTCATATTTATGCGGTGAGTAGCATTTATGAAGCGTTGTTTATTTTGACCGATATGCCGATTCATGATAAAAATAAAAAAGGCGATTATAAAAAGCATACGCTATTTGGCAAAATCGTAAGACGGCTTATGGCGTGGGAAGATGATGATAATGAAGGTAAAAAATGAATGATAAAATAAAAGCATATAAAAGCATGATATTTTGGCGAAATGTCTGTGTATATAGCCCATTTATTGTCATGCCAACCGTTTTTTATTTTATTCAAAGCGGTTTTGCAATTATGGTTATTTTTATCTATTTTTATATCATGAGTGCCATTTTATTAGCCAAAAGCATTTGTCCTTTTTGTGGTGAGAGTTTTTATAAATCAAGTTATGGTTATCTATTTAAAAACAGCTTTGCCTTATTTAGCAATCATTGCCAGCATTGTGGCGAGCCGAAAGGCGACAATGATAAATAAATTTGGTATTGTTTAATAAAAAACACCCTAAATTTAGATGTGTAGGGGCGAATTGCAATTCGCCCAAAACCCATAATCCACCATAGGGAAAATGATTTTCTCCCACAACACACCTATTCAAAACCTAAAAACCTACACCCCAATAATCCCAACTGCCCCAAAATCAAACGGATATGCTACCGTTATCACGCATTCGCCTGCCCAGATATTTTTAAAATAAAATTTGCCAATCTTATCATGACACACATATCCGCTATCGTCCGTCATAAATACCGCCTTTAATTCATGTAGTGGCAGACGAATGCCCAAACCATGTGCTTTTAATACCGCCTCTTTAATCGTCCAATAGACAAACCACGCTTTATCATCTTGACTTTGTTGCCAAGCGTGATATTCATCATCATGAAAATAACGTTTGGCAAGGGCATTTTTATTTAAATGGCGATTAATGTTTTCAATATCCACGCCAATATTTTTAATGGTCAAACTATATATTAGGGCATAATCATTTTGGCAATGCGATTGATTAAAATGCAGATTGGGGATATTTTTTATAAAGGGTTTGCCATTATCATATTTATCATAAATGGGTATGGGCAAATGATTATTTTGACAAAAATGCGTTAAATGAGCATGGCGATGATTGGCAATAGTTAACTTTTTATCAAGCGGTGTTAAATTATCAAAGATGATATTTGATAAAGGCGTGTGGTATAAATAAATCATAAGTAGGGCATAAAAATGATATTGAGATTTTTAAAATAACGGGCGGTGTAATTGTGCTATAATAATCGCCAATACCAATTTTGTCTAGCCCCTTGCCATGACCGCCAAAACCACCCAAGCCAAAACCACAAAACCCAAGCTCGCCACCGCCAAAACTGCCGACACGCCAGCCTCTCGCCCGATGAATGCCGACAAGCGTGAGCGGTTTTTTGCCAAGCTGTCCGAGCATATCAAAGAGCCTGTAACCGAGCTCAACTACTCGTCCGATTTTGAGCTACTCATCGCTGTCATGCTCTCCGCCCAAGCCACCGACAAAAGCGTGAACATCGCCACCGCTCGCCTATTTCCTGTGGCGAACACCCCACAGGCGATTTTGGATTTGGGGCTGGACGGCTTAAAGAGTTATATCAACTCAATCGGACTATACAACTCAAAAGCAACCAACGTCATCAAGACCTGCCAAGACCTGCTAGACAAGCATGGCGGACAAGTACCACGCACCCGAGACGAGCTAGAAGCGTTGGCAGGTGTGGGCAGAAAGACCGCCAATGTCGTACTAAACACCGCCTTTGGCGAGCCTGTCATGGCGGTAGATACGCACATTTTTCGGGTGGGCAATCGCACGGGGCTTGCCACAGGCAAAACGGTGCTGGCGGTAGAAAAGGCTCTCATGACACGCATTCCTGCCAAGTATCTTGTGGACGCTCATCATTATCTGATTTTGCATGGGCGTTATACCTGCATGGCTCGCTCGCCAAAATGTGGCTCGTGCGTGGTGTTTGATGAATGTATGTTTAAGGATAAGGACAAATGGGCGGATTTGGCGTAGCTATTTTGCCTTAAAATAATCCACTTTCGTTACCCACTCGTATTTTAATTGCCAAAATACCGCTTGAATGGCGTAATCATCAGTTGGGTATGGGGTGCGTCATGTATGCCAATATTTTTTTATTTAAAAGGTGCGTGGTACGCACCTACGGAACTATTGATATCTAACGTACTTTATCATCTTCTTTGTTTAATATATTTTCTAGTTTGCGTTTGAAATATATATAGCGTAAAAATTTAAAAATCAAAAATCCAATAGCACAGAAAATTCCCAAGATATATAAATGTGGAGAATGTTTGGACATGGGTGCCACATTTAATATCCTTGTAATGTATATGTTAATATAAGTCAATAAAAATATTACTATAAAAATTTTTATTAAATGCTTGAACAGATATAAAAATGAAAACTCATGATACTTTTTCCAAAACCATACTTTTTGTCTGTATTCAATAGGTTGGGCTAATTCATAACCCGACGGTGCACATAAACCTGCAACCATGCCTATTAAAAGTCCGCCTAGCATTTGTGCAAGAACAGCGTTTATAGAAATATAGCCAAAAAAATTCATCTTTTTGAGCCTTCTTTTATGATATTGCTTATATATTCAAGTGTTATTTGGTGCTAATTCTGAATTTCATCAAGATGTTGAACAATTAAATGATAATATCGCCAAATTAAATCATCAGCTAACCCAAAACCCAAATACTATTTATGAAACGCATGATGTCGAAGCCTTTTATTCTGATAAAAATAACAAATGTCATTTTTATAGCAAAACCTTAGGGGTATATGATGATAAAGAAGTATATATTCAGTTTTTTGTGAGATAAAGTGATGATAACTTACCAATCAGTAAAAATGAAAAATTGGTTTAAATAATCATTTATCATTAATTTAAATTTCATATAGGCAAAACATGTTTGGATTATGGCTAAGTGTTAATTTTGTTTTTCCCTTACTGGCGGTTTATAAAAAGCTAAAAACAACTGCCGATCTGGCATATCGGCTATGGCAGGTTTTTCCATAGCCGATATTAATCATCAAATGGATTCTTGGTTGTCTAAAACAGCCCCACAATCTCCCCATCAACCACATCAATGCTCATGGACGCAGGGGCTTTGGGCAGTCCAGGCATTTTCATGATGTCGCCACAGAGTGCAACCAAAAACCCAGCCCCGTGCGAGATGGTGATTTCACGCACGCTGATGGTAAAATCTGTGGGTCTGCCTAGGGCTTTGGGGTCATCAGAGAGTGAGTATTGGGTTTTTGCCATGCAGACGGGCAGGTGTGATAAACCCAATTTGTCGATGGCTTTGATGTCGGATAGGGCTTTGGCAGTGAGCGACACACCGTCCGCCCCATAGATGGTCGTGGCGATGGCGGTGATTTTATCGCTGACACTGGCGTTATCATCGTAGGTCAGAGTGAAGTGGTTGGGGGCGTGCGTGGCATCGATGACTTTTTGGGCAAGGTCAAGACCGCCTTGTCCGCCTTTTGCCCAGACATCGCACAGCGACACCGCCACGCCCCTGTCATGGCAGGCTTGTTCTATCAGGGCAAGTTCAGCATCGCTGTCACTGACAAAGCGGTTGATGGCGACCACCACAGGCAGACCAAAGGCGGATTTCATGTTGTCGATGTGTTTTAGTAGGTTGGGCAGTCCTTGGGACAGAGCGGAGAGATTCTCGCCAGTCAAGTCATCTTTGGCGACCCCGCCATTGTATTTTAAGGCACGCACGGTTGCCACGACCACGACTGCATCGGGGCGAAGCTCTGCCAGTCGGCATTTGATGTTACAAAACTTCTCCGCCCCCAAATCCGCCCCAAAGCCTGCTTCGGTCACCACATAGTCGCCCAGTGCCAGCCCGAGTCGTGTCGCCACGACCGAGTTACAGCCATGGGCAATGTTGGCAAAAGGCCCGCCATGAATGAGTGTGGGCGTGCCTGCCATGGTTTGAACTAGGTTGGGGGCAAAAGCGGTTTTGAGTAGGGCGGTCATCGCTCCTTGGGCGTGCAAATCTTTGGCGAACACAGGCGTATTATCAAAGCGGTAAGCGACCATCATGTTGCCCAGTCGCTCTTTTAGGTCGTCCAAATCCCGTGCTAGGCAAAACACCGCCATAATCTCAGACGCCACGGTAATGTCAAAACCATCAGGGCGAATCACGCCATCACTGGGTTTGCCCATGCCACCCATGACGTGACGAAGAAAGCGGTCGTTCATGTCCAAGGCACGTCGCCACAGCACTTTTTTGGGGTTGATGCCCAGCTCATTGCCGTGATGAATGTGGTTATCAATCAAGGCGGACAGTAGGTTATTGGCACTGGTGATGGCGTGAAAATCGCCTGTAAAATGTAAGTTGATATCCTCCATAGGGATAACTTGTGCTTGACCACCTCCTGTTGCGCCGCCTTTGATGCCGAACACAGGACCGAGCGATGGCTCACGAAGGGCAAGCACGGCACGCTCACCGAGTGCGGTTAATGCATCGCCCAGCCCGATGGCGAGCGTGGTTTTGCCTTCGCCAGCAGGCGTGGGGTTGATGGCGGTCACTAAGATGAGCTTGCCTTGGCGGTCAGTGGTCGGGGTGTGTCGGATTTTGGCTTTGTATTTGCCGTAGTGTTCAATGTCGTCGTCGGACAGCCCGAGTTTGTGGGCGATGTCACTGATGGGGGCGATGGTCGCCAGGGCGTTACTGGCGATTTGGGCGTCGGTCAGTTGGGTCATGATAAGTCCTTAACATCATGTCAATGTGATTAAATGGAATGTGATTAAATGGGTTGTAAAAGGCAAGACAGCCGTCATTACTGATAAAATAAAGTTAATAATGCCATAACAGAACATTATTATGACATTATAATCATTTTATCAGCAAAAAGCCATGACAAAATTGGGGTTATGATTGTCGGGCAGGGGTTTTGCCAAGCAGTGCAAATGCCACCCACAAAGATCCAATCAGCAAAAATTGCAAATCTTCAAAAAATGACGGCTTTGCCCCTTCGACTTTATGCCCAACAAATTGCCCAATCCACGCCACCACAAACACCCCAACCCAAAACCAAATACCAACAGGGGTAAACACGGCAATACCAAGACACAGCCCATAAAAGGCAAGCATGGCAATAAAGGACGACAAAGACAATCGCACATAAAACCACAGCACGCCTATCGTAACGACTGCGAGCAGATACACAGAAATGTGATAAAGTAGGGCGACAATGGTCAAAAAGATAATCGGCACACAGATATTATAATGAATGCGTTTGTTAGTGGGATTTTGATGGCTGACGGCATATTCGGACAGCCAAAGTGATAAGGGTTTTTGGGATTTGAATGGGTGCATAAAATGTCCTTATTTAAGTGGGTTAAACCATGGCTATTTATATAATTTAACCCATTGTAAAAACATTGTCAATCGTTTGCCATGATAAAAATTTAAGGTTAAGATTTTTAAATTACTGTTAAATGGATTTTTGATTATTTATTTTGGTTTTATTTATCTTTTCACTGCGATACCAGCCATATAACCCAACAATGGCATTGACCTGATAAACCATGGTCTGAATGGCAAAAATATAATTGGCGGTCATGATATTGACAATAAGCCAAACCATATTAACAATAATCCACAAATACCAATTAAAAGAATATCGCATTATCATCGTGGCTTGGGCGGTAACGGATAAAATAAATGCCAAAATGTTAATGGTATAAAAGCTAATCCCCATAAAGGTAGTGCCGTCATCTTGATAAATGGCGTAATTATGAGTGGTAAGCCAATCATTGATAATTGGAAATAAATAAATGCCAATGCCGATAAATAAAACGGTAATTATCCACACATATTTATTTGCCGATTGCGGAAGCATATCGCCGTCTGCGTCCGTGTTCTTTTTCCAATAAATCACGCCCCAAACGTGCGTAAAAAAGTTAAAGAGTGGGGCAAGCATGAGTCCAATCGCTCCACGACTGCCCTGCACGACCACTTCGCCTGCCGTGGCAAGCATACCAAAGCCGTTGCCCATGACGTTTTTGCGAAAGGACAAGCCGACCACGCACAAAAGCCCGATGTAGGAGACGATAAGATAAAACCAGTCAAGCCCTGTGTGTTCGGTGGTTTGCCAAAAGCCGACAAATAGGGCGATGACCCCAACCACAAACCAAGCGATTATCCATTGCTTTGACCAATCTTTATCGCCAAATCCTGTGATGTTATCCAAAAATTTAAATTGCATGGGTGTCCTTAGTGAAGTTATTTCAAAAAACTTAAAAGTGATTTTAATCTAATCTTAACCTAAAATGGTGGTTTGTTGATTATTGGGTGATTTTTGGGTGTGAGATTAAATTAATAACTCTCCCTTGATGAATCAGTCACTGATATTAAGGCTAAACATGGGGCTGATTTAAAAAAATTCCAATAAAACCTACTCACACCGCCATCGCACACGCAAAGCCACTTGCCCATGCCCAGTGAAAATTATAACCGCCAAGCTGACCTGTGACATCCAGCACTTCGCCGATAAAGTATAGACCATCGCACAGCTTACTCTCAAAGGTTTTGCTAGATACATCACGGGTATCCACACCGCCAAGGGTTACTTCTGCCACTCGGTAGCCTTCGGTGCCTGATGGCTTGATTTGCCAGTCGTTTAGGGCATTGCCAAGCGTGATGAGTTCTTTGTCCTTGATGTTGGCAAGATCGCTGTCTTTGTGCTGTTGCCAAAAATGGCTCTCTAACGCCAATAGCAGTTTTTTGGCAAAATAGGGTTGTAAGGCGGTGCGAATGTGCTGTTTGGGGTGCGTGTGTTTGTGTTTGATTAACAGCTCGCCTGCACTCATGTGTGGCAGTAGGTTAATGTGAATGTACTCGCCGATTTGCCAGTAGTTGGATAGTTGAAGCATGGCAGGGCCTGACAGTCCCCGATGGGTAAACAGTAGCGGTAGGGCAAATTGGGCTTTGTCATTAAAAGCGATGACGTCCATGCTGATACCGCTTAGCTCTTTTGCCATGGCTCCGATGTGGTCGGTAAAGGTAAATGGCACAAGCCCTGCCGATGTTGGCAGTATCTGATGTCCAAACTGCTCGGCAACCTGATAGCCAAAACCGCTCGCCCCAAGCGTGGGAATGGACAGCCCGCCTGTGGCGATGATGAGTGAGTGGGCAGACAGGGTATGCTCACGGTTGTCTTTGTGCGTGGTTAGGGTGAATGTGTCGCTCTTGTTGATGGTGCTGATTTTGGTGTTTAGCCAGATGGTTACGCCATGATGGTCGCATTCGGTCAGGAGCATGTTTAGGATGTCTTTGGATGAGTCATCGCAGAACAGTTGCCCGTGCGACTTTTCATGAAAACCAATGCCATGCTTATAGACATAATTCATGAAATGATGGGGCGTGAATTTTGCCAATGCCGACCGTACAAAATGCGGATTATGGCTGATAAAATGCTCAGAACGCACGTCCATATTGACGAAGTTGCACCGTCCGCCCCCCGACATGAGAATTTTTTTGCCAGCTTTGTTGGCGTGGTCAAGCACCAGCACGCTTTTGCCACGTTCGGCAAGATGAAAAGCACAAAACAGCCCAGAAGCCCCTGCACCGATGATGATGGCGTCAAAGTGGGTGGCGGACTTGGGCGATGATGGGGTCGGATGAGTCATGATGGTGTGATGATTTTATGATGAGTGTAGAGAATAAAGGATAAAAATAAAGTGGGCATAAAAATTGC
>NZ_JADFBZ010000043.1:0-26638 GCF_015223095.1 Moraxella sp. K127
CATATTTTATACTTTTTTAAAATAAAAGTCTATAAATAAGCATTTATTAACACTTTTTTGTTAATTTTTACAAATATATTTAACAAAAAGTATTTTTATATACATTTCTTTTTAAAAATCAATAAGATAATAAGAATTTATAAATACCACCAACTCTTGATACAACACCCAAATCACACACAATCCCACTTGAATTATCCTTACAAAAACACTCAGAATTTATTCATAAGTCATGCCACAAAACAGCTATTTGCAAAAATTATTTTATATTTTTCAAATAATATTTTTATCGGTATAATCTCCATTATTAAAATAGCAGATAAAAATTTATCCAAATCAATTTTAAATTTTATTTATAAGCAATTAAAGCAATCCGCCCTAACATCCGCCTTTAAAATTTAACACAACAACACACTTTTGCATGTTAATATCTTTGACTTTTATGCTTTTAAGATAAGGTTTGGTATGTCCCATGACTTTTTGACACATCATTAGAACACTCTCTGCAATTCATGACAAAATCCTTTTAAAAACACTTGTAATTGTTGTTATATCTTGTTACACTTTACAAGTGTTTTTATTTTGGAGATACTCATGGACAAATTCTCTTTTATCAAGCAATCATCACTGGCTCT
Organism: Moraxella sp. K127; assembly: GCF_015223095.1. Lineage (NCBI taxonomy): Bacteria > Pseudomonadati > Pseudomonadota > Gammaproteobacteria > Moraxellales > Moraxellaceae > Moraxella > Moraxella sp. K127. The sequence goes on from NZ_JADFBZ010000043.1 coordinate 636, forward strand.
GACGATTGCCATGTGCTTGCAAACCACTCATGCCAAGGATTATAGTCAAGTCATCTTTTTTGGCGACAGCCTGTCCGACACAGGTCGCCTAAAAGACTTGGTCAGCGAGCAAGATGGTGCATTTGGCAACGCCTTACAGCCGTCTTTTACCACCAATCCCGACCCTGTATGGACAAGTCTATTTGCCCAAAGTTATGGCAAAACCGCCAGCCCCAACACACCCGATAACCCCACTGGCACCAATTATACCGTGGGTGGCTCTCAGTCGGCACGCACTGCCACATGGGCAGATACAAGTGGTGCGGTCAGCGTAAACATTCCCACCACCAACGACCAAATCAAACATTACCTAGCAAATACCAACGGTCAGACCGACCCCAATGCACTGTATGCGATATGGATTGGGGCGAATGACTTGTTCTACGCCATCGAACATGCCAACCCTTCACAAGTTGCCAATGCCGTTCAAGCGACCGCAACTGACATAGAAACATTAAATCAAGCAGGGGCGAGAATCATCTTGGTGCCAAACATCCCAGATTTGTCACTCACACCCCTTGTGCAAAACCACCCTGCATTATCCACCCAAAAAGGACAGGTGCAACTGCTAACTCGGATGTATAATAGTGGCGTATTTAATGCCCTAAATGGCACCACCGCCAACGTCGTACCTGCCAATACTTTTGCCCTGCTTCAAGAAGCCGTTGCAAACAAAGAAGCTTTTGGTTTTGAAAATGCCGATGGCGTGGCATGCCACAATAAGCCAAACATCAACCCAACATCATCATTGGCTTGCGATAAAAACTCGCTCATGGCAGGAGCGACAGGCGAAAACTACATGTTCGCTGACCTAATCCACCCATCAGGACGCACGCACCGCATTTTGGCACAGTATTACCGCTCCGTCATAGGCGCCCCCATCCACATGGGCAAACTCTCAGGCGAACTCATCAAGACAGGCTCTGCTCACGACCGTCACGTCTATCGTCAGCTTGATAGGCTTAGTGGCTCACAGCACAGCATTTGGGCAAACGTCCATGCCAGCGACCGTACCGACCCCACCACCCAAATCGGCTTGGATGTGGTAGGCTCATCAAGCCACACAGGGGCGTATCTGACTCACCAAAACCAAGATTATGCTCTGGATAGCACCCTATCATCGGATGTCAAAACCATTGGCATGGGGCTATATCATCGCCATGACATCGGCAATGTTCGCCTAAAAGGTGTGGCAGGGATAGACCGCCTAAGCATAGACACGCACCGCCGCATTGACTGGGAAGGGGCAAATCGTTCACACACAGGACAAACAAATGCCAGACGTTTTCATGTAGGATTACAAGCTGGTTATGGCATTGACATCGGTAAAGCCACAGTGCGTCCACTTATCGGTGTTCACGCTCAACAAGTCAAGGTAGGTGATTTGGTTGAGAGCGAACCTGCCTTATCCACTGCCATGCGTTTTGGCAAACAAGAACAAAAATCATTACAAGGTGAGATTGGTGTGGACGTGGATTACATCATCAACCCCACATTGACCTTAACAGGTGGTATCGCCCACGCTCATGAATTTAATGATGACGGACGAATCATTAACGCAGCTTTGACCTCCATTCATGAATACACCAAAGGCTTTAATACCGACATTAATGCTGACAAATCCCACGCTACTACCGCTCATTTGGGCATACAAGGGCAACTTGCTAAGGCAAATGTCCACGCAGGGGTTCACACCACTCATCAAAATGGTGATACTAATCTTGGTGGCTTAGTGGGTGTTCGTTTTGCATTTTGATAAATGGGTGTAGATTTGATGGATATGAACGTAAGTTTTGCACATTTAAGAGGACAAAACATCAAATCTCATCATTTGACTGTGGTAAAATACGCCCAAACTTTTATCCAGTATCATCCATGCTTCTTGACCTAAACCGCCACAGCTTTGCTGATTATAAAAAAGAGTTTGTCGCCCTAGCCACACTCGCCCTACCCATGCTCCTATCCCAAATCGCCCAAGTTGGGACAGGCTTTGTGGATACGGTCATGGCAGGCAGCGTCAGCAAAGAAGACTTATCTGCGGTCGGACTGGGCAACAGTCTGTTTGTGACGATTTATATCACCTTGCTTGGGGTGATGACCGCCTTAAATCCTTTGATTGCCCAGCAATATGGTGCGGTCAATAAAGGCGATGCTAAGGCAGGCGACATTGGCGAGCTGGGGCGGCAAGGGCTGTGGTATGGACTACTCATGGGTGTGATTGGCATGGTGCTGATTTGGGCGGCGATACTGCCCTTTGATTATTATTTTGATCATCTAAGTGCCAACACGCTTACCATCACCAAAAAATATCTGTACTTCATCGGACTTGCCATGCCTGCTGCCATGATACATCGCACCTTACACGCCTATGCTTCTAGTCTTAACAAACCCAAAGTTATCATGATGGTCAGTTGGTTGTGTTTTTTTGTCAATATCCCCTTAAATTACATTTTTGTCTATGGCAAATTTGGCATGCCCGCCTTAGGCGGTGCAGGTTGCGGATTGGCAACCGCCATCGTCTTTTGGCTAAACGCCATCATTCTTGGCATATACATCACCAAAGACAGATATTTTCATGAATTTGGCTTGATGGACAAATTTAGCCTGCCTGACATCAAGCTCTTTGGCGACATCACCAAACTTGGCATGCCCATCGGATTGTCTTTTTTTATTGAAGTGAGTCTATTTAGCTGCATCATGTTTTTGGTTGCCAGATTAGATGGTAATACTGAAAATTATATCGCCGCCCAACAAATCGCCATCAATATCACATCACTTATTTTTATGATACCCCAAAGCCTAGGGATTGCCAGCACGGTACGAGTGGGCATGGCGATGGGTCAGCGTGAGCCTAAGCATGCCCGTTATAGCAGTGGTGTGGCGTTATCAGGAGCGACTGCCATCTCATTTTTGACCGCCGCCTTTTTGGTCATCGGACGAGAACAACTGGCAACACTCTACACCAAAGACACGGCGGTCATTGCCATCACCACCACCATCATTCTCTATGCTGCCGCCTTTCAGCTTGTTGATGCCATACAATGCGTGGCAAGCTATGCCCTGCGTGGCTATAAGATAACCACAACTCCCATGATTATTCATATCATTGCCTTTTGGGGCTGTGGATTACTGCCTGGGATTGTGTTGGCGTTTTATGTTGGTATGGGCATCTATGGTTTTTGGATGGCATTGGTCATCTCGCTGGCGGTGGCAGCATTGTCTTTGGGCTGGTATTTGGAGCGACATAGCAAATACATGACAAAGCAAATACTTTGATCCAAATATCTTAGCAGGTACTTTAACAAATCTTTAAATCACACACCAAACGCTCTATGTATCATCACGCCAATTTTATCACCGATATGGTGGGTGCGATGACTTGTTGCCATTGATATTTGCATGAGCAGTATTTGTTCGTCATGAGTTTGTAGGGTATATAACCAGTAACCGCCACGAAAATCTCTATCAATCACGGTAACAGCGATGGCATTAGGGTCTTGGCTTGGCTTGACATCATGGGGACGAATCAGGGCTTTTTGACTGCCCAAAGGCAAACCAACGGCGATACACCCAAATGAGGTATCAAAATTTGACTCTGTTACCTTTGTGGCATCAATGAGTACCCCTTCACCGATAAATCTCGCCACCGACTCATTGACAGGCTGATGATACAACGCATCTGGCGTACCCCATTGTTGCAATCTGCCATGAGTGATTAGCCCAACCACATCCGCCATTGCAAAGGCTTCTGCTTGGTCGTGGGTTACCAAAATGGCAGAGACATTTTGGGAGATGAGCAGGCGACGCACTTCTTTGGAGAGGTTGGTGCGAAGCTCAACATCCAAATTTGAAAATGGTTCATCAAGCAAAATCAAACTCGGGCGTGGGGCAAGTGCACGCACCAGTGCAACCCGTTGCTGCTGCCCCCCTGACAGCTCATGCGGATAGTAATTGGCATACTCACTCATCCCAATGAGTGCCAGCATTTCAGCCACACGCTCGGATTTGGCAGTTTTGTCCATGGCAGAGAGCCCAAAAGCAATATTATCCGCCACGGTCAAATGTGGAAATAAAGCATAATCTTGAAATACCATGCCAATTTGTCTTTTATGGGCGGGGAGATGGATATTTTTGGCATACAGTGGCTTGTCTTGAATATAAATCTCACCACTATCTGGCGTCTCAAAACCAGCAATACACCGCAGTAGTGTCGTTTTACCACAGCCAGAGGCACCCAGCAGGCAGGCGATTTGACCTGATTTAAGATGAAGGCTGATGTCAGTTAAGATGGGTTTGTGGTCAAAACTGATACAAAGATTGTCAATACGCAACATGGTTTTCTCAGAGTGTTAAATGGATGAGTGATTATTTTTGATTCATTTTAGAAAATAAGATGACAGGAATTAGTCCTGTTAAAATGATGGCAAGTGCTGGAAAAGATGCCTTGTCATACAAGCCTTCACTGGTAAAGGCAAATATTCTCACCGCCAATGTATCCCAATTAAACGGACGCATCATGAGCGTGATGGGCATCTCTTTCATGGTGTCCACAAAGACCATCAACATGCTGACGCCAAGGGCACTTTTGATGAGTGGCAAATAGACACGATACACCGTACTAAAAGGCGTTGCTCCTAGTGAAGCCGCTGCTTCTATGTGTGTGTTACGAATGCGTTTCATGCCAGCATCCACCGATTGGACACCCAAAGCCAAAAAGCGAATCAATAAAGCGATGAGCATGGCAAAGATGGTTCCCTTAAAAATCGCATCACTGTCTGAAAATACAGCCATATTGGTAATGAGCCAATTATCAAGCCATGCAACAGGCACAAAGACACCAACAGCCAATACCGTACCTGGGATGGCATAGCCCAATGTGGATATTTTGGTGGCAATCAAAGCATAGCGACTTTTATCCAAGCGAGCTGCGATGGCGATAAATAATGCAACCACAGCGACCGCCACAGCACTCATTAGGCTGATGCTGACAGAGTGCCAAATTTGCATCAGTAATTCACTAAGTACAATTTGTTGCCAACTTGACATCGCCCATGCAGTCAGCTGAATGATTGGAATGACAAAAGACAAACATAAAATCAGCCCACAGTACAAAGTGGCGAACCATTTTTTATAGCCAGTTAAGACAATATTTCGGTGATGATTGGCACGACCTGTGGTCTCAAAACGGCGGCGACCACGGCTTAGCTGTTCAAGTAGTAAAAAAACAAACACAAGGCCAATTAATAAACTTGCCAACTGTTTGGCGGTATCAAGCGAATAAAACCCAAACCATGCTTGATAAATTGCCGTTGTAAAAGTGTCATAGCCAAAGACGCTGACCGCACCAAAGTCCGCCAATACTTCCATCAAGGCTAATATGCTGCCGCCAGCAATCCAAGGTCTTGCCATGGGCAATGCCAGCTTCAAAAATGACTGCACGGATGACAGCCCCAATGATGCCCCTGCTTCAAGAGCTCGGTTGCCCATGCTGCCAAAGGCATTTTTTGCCAACAAATAAACATAAGGATATAAAGTTAGGCTCATGACCACCGTTAAGCCAAAGCCATTTCTAATATCTGGCAGACCATTTTCAAAGCCCCACGCTTGCCTTAAATAAGTACTAATGGTACCTGTATAGTCAAAAATACCCAACTGCACAAAAGCAAGCACATAAGCGGGCATGGCAAGTGGCAACATCATCGCCCAACCAAAAAAGCGTTTCAATGGAAAATCGGTCATGGCAGTCAGCCAAGCGGTTGTTGTGCCAAGTACTGTTACCCCAATGCCTACCCCCAGCACCAGTAATGCGGTATTTTTAAGCAGCAGTGGCAACTCATAATCCAGCAAAAATTGCCAAATTTCAGCATCAAAACTGTTAAGTGCAAAGACAATGACGGATAATGGCACCAAAACCAACAAGGCACACAGACCAAGCCATAAACGGGACAAAATGGAAGATGAATTCATGGGCATTTATGATAAATCAAAGGGCGGTATCACATTTTACCAAAACTGATAGAGAATGACAATTCTTCTTGTTTTTATTTAGAAAGTATTGTATAATAGCACAAATTTGGCAGGTTGATTAAACTGTCAGATTGGCGTGCTTTTTTCTGTATGAATCACGGTGGTTTTAAGACAGATTAAATAGCAAGACTAGTGTTAATTTATTGTTTCATAACATTGCTTATAAAAGGATCTATGATGAAAAAACTGGTTATTACCGCATTGGCGATGGCAATTACCGCCCCAGCATTTGCCAATGAAATTGTTGTATATTCAGCACGTGCCGACGAGCTATTAAAGCCCATCGCAGAAGCCTATCAACAAAAAACTGGCACACAGGTGACCGTTGTGAGCGATAAAGCAGGCCCTTTGATGGAAAGGCTAAAAGCTGAGGGCAAAAATACCCAAGCTGATGTGCTTATCACGGTTGATGGGGGCAATCTTTGGCAGGCAACACAAACTGGTGTCTTACGCCCCATCAACTCATCTGTATTAAAAAGCAACATTCCATCACATTTACGTGACCCAAAAAATCACTGGTTTGGGTTATCAGTACGTGCTCGTACCATTTTTTATAACCCAAATAAGGTCAATCCAAGCGAACTTTCAACTTATGCCGATTTGGCAGACCCAAAATGGAAAGACAGATTATGCTTGCGTACCTCTAATAATGTGTATAACCAATCATTGGTGGCAACGATGATTGCAAACCATGGACAAGCCGCCACCGACAGAGTGGTCAAAGGCTGGGTAGCAAATTTGGCAACCGCACCATTTGCAAATGATACAGCACTGTTAGAAGCCATTGATGCAGGTCGTTGTGATGTGGGCATTGCCAATACTTATTATTATGGACGCTTGCTAAATTCCAAACCTCATGTTGCCAATAATGTTAAAGTATTTTTTGCCAACCAAGCAGGCAAAGGCACGCATGTCAATGTTTCAGGTGCAGGCGTGGTAAAACATTCAGACAACCCTGCCGAAGCCCAAAAATTCATTGAATGGATGTCCAGCGAAGAAGCACAGCGTTTGTATGCTGACCGAAACTTTGAATACCCAGCCAATCCACAGATAACACCAACGCCTGCCGTGGCTAATTGGGGCAGATTTAAACAAGATGTCATCAATGTATCGGTAGCAGGTCAAAACCAACAAAAAGCCATCATGACAATGAAACGAGCAGGTTATAAATAATTAAATTAAATAAATCATTCTGCCAATATCTAAACGTCAAAAAGCACTTTGGTCAAATCAAAGTGCTTTTTATTGCTGTCTGTTTTGTGTTCATCTTATTTTTATGCTCATCTTGTTAATGCTGTTGCCAAACCTGCCTTTTGCCCTTAAAATACAACTTTAAATTAAAAAGAGCGATAACGTGGACATAAGCCCCCCATATTTAGACCCAAAATCTGTTGGTATCGTAACGCCAAAGACCTTGCATTTTGATGAACCATTAACGTTAGAATGTGAACGTGTTTTACCATCATTTGACTTAGTTATTGAGACCTATGGCGTACTAAATACAGACAAAACAAACGCCATTTTAATCTGCCATGCCCTATCAGGCTCACACCATGCCGCAGGCTATCATAGCGAGTCCGACACCAAGGCTGGCTGGTGGGATAACCTAATTGGCAATGGCAAGGCGATAGACACGAGCCGATTTTTTGTGGTGTGCCTAAACAACATCGGCTCCTGCCACGGTTCCACAGGCCCTACCACCATCAATCCTGCCACAGGCGAGATTTGGGGGGCGGATTTTCCGCTCATCACGATAAAAGACTGGGTAAAAACCCAAGTCATGCTCTCAGACCGCTTGGGCATTGCCAAATGGCACGCCATTGTGGGCGGTTCTATGGGCGGTATGCAAGCCCTGCAATGGTCGGTGGATTACCCTGACCGCTTAGAACGTGCCATCATCATCGCAAGCACGCCCAAGCTCTCCGCCCAAAACATCGCCTTTAACGAAGTCGCTCGCCAGTCCATCCTATCCGACCCCAACTTTTATGATGGCTGGTATCTCAAAAAAAATGCCTACCCCCGCCACGGACTGATTTTGGCACGCATGGTGGGGCATATCACCTACATCACCGAAGAGGCGATGAAAGCCAAATTTGGGCGGGACTTAAAATCAGGCAAATTCATGTACGGCTATGATGTGGAATTTCAAGTAGAGAGCTATTTGCGTTATCAAGGCGAGCGATTTAGCAAAAATTTTGATGCCAATACTTATCTGCTCATGACAAAAGCTCTGGACTATTTTGACCCAACACGGGACTACACGGCAGATGAGTTGGACGAAAAAGAAGCCCTAAAACAAACGCTTGCCCGCACCCAATGCCAATTTCTCATCGTCTCCTTTACCACCGATTGGCGGTTCACCCCTGAGCGGTCGGTTGAGATTGTGGACGCTTTGATGGCAAACAATAAGCCTGTAAGCTTTATCAATGTGGACGCACCGCATGGGCATGATTCGTTTTTGTTTGACATTCCCCGCTACACGACTGCCGTTCGGAGCTTTTTGACCGCCCCAAGCCCAAAAAGAACCACCAAACAAAGCACCATCACGCCCCACGAGATTTCAAAATTGGCAAGACACTAAGATAGGCAACGTATGAACATCGACCACAAATTGACTGAAAAATGGATAAAACCCAACTCAAAAGTCCTAGATTTGGGCTGTGGGGACGGCACACTATTAGCACACTTACAAGAGCATTTGGGCGTGTTTGGCTATGGGCTTGAGATTGACCCCGACAAAATCAACGAAGGCATCGCCAAAGGGCTAAACATCATCGAGCAAGACCTAAATGATGGTCTGTCTCGCTTTGCTGACAACAGTTTTGATACTGTGGTAATGGCTCGTGCCTTGCAAGCGGTCAAAAATCCCGAAACCTTGCTAAACGATATGCTCCGTGTCGCCAAATTTGGCATTGTTACTTTTCCAAACTTTGCCTATTGGCAAAACCGTATCTACCTTGGCATTAAGGGCATCATGCCAATGAGCGAGACCTTGCCCCACCAATGGTACAACACGCCCAACATTCATCTTTGCACCTTTAAGGATTTTGAACGGCTGTGCCACGACAACAACATTCGTATTTTGGACACGGTCGCCCTATGGGACAACCCCAATCCAAAAATCCCTGCCTTTATCCGCAATAAAGCCGTCAAAACCGCCCCCAATCTCTTGGCAGATGTGGCGGTGTATCGGGTCGTGCGGGGTTAGACCCATCAAATTAACAACACCGAACCGACTGATAAATGATGTTACAAAATTTGACATGTTTAACCAATGAAAAAATTGAGTTTATCATCCATTAATGGTATGATAAAGGATTGATTTGGCATTTTAATGTCCATACACAAACTCTCAACCACAGGTCGTCATTTCATGAAACGTTTAAAACTTAGCATTTTATCCACCCTACTTTTGGCAGGTGTTGCCAACGCTGAACTCATCTCAAACGTACCACTGGATGTGTCTCGTTTTGAGATTATGGACATCTCATCGCTTGCCAGTCAAGCCAACAGTGGCAACCATCACGCCCAATTTTTCCTAGCCAAACGCCTACAAAAAGGTGAAGGCGTCGCCAAAGACCCCGCCAAAGCCGTGCACTGGTACACCCAAGCTGCCGAAAAAGACATCGCCCCTGCCCAGCTAAACCTAGGACTCATGTATCTGCGTGGCGAAGGCGTCAAAGCCAGCATGAGTGAAGGTCGTAAATGGCTAGAACGTGCCGCTCATCTGGGTGACAACCGTGCCAGCTATGCGTTGGCGATGATTGATGAAAAACAGCAACGCTATGTGGATGCCTACAAATGGTATGACCTATCTAGCCGTGACGGCATGCTTGACAACGGCATTCGTGACAAAGCCCAAGCCAAAATCGGTCAGCTTGCCCTAAACCTATCATCAAGCGACATCGAAAAAGCCAAAACCAGTGCCAATGATTGGTTTACCATCAAATAATCATTTATTTGCTCGCTCACCAAAAAGCCCATGACATCATTCATGGGCTTTTTAAATGTGGCTTTGGTTTGAACAAAAAGTTCGGTTTTGGGCTACCGCCCTAAGTTTCAATCAAAATACACTCACATTTTATACATTTACCATTTTTGCCAAAATGCCTTATCATGAAAATCAGACACAGGGGCAGAACTGACAGCAAAGTAGTGCAAATCGCCTTTGATGTTTAGTATCGCACATGGGTTAATGAGTGTCTGCTCGGGCAACAACTCCGCCACGGCTGACACATCAAGACTGACGTGGCGTTCATACACCAGCACGTTATCGTTATCATCGGCACGCCACGACAGAGTCACTTTATCGGTCTGTATGGGCGTGGCAGGCGTACGATACTCGCTAAAATGATACAGAGCATAACGTCCATCAGGGGCGATGTTCATCTCAATATAACCGCCATCTGCCAGACCGATAAAGCATTCTAGGCAGGTCTCCTGCCACAGCCCATCGGTAGGCTTGATGTTATCATCATGATAATTGGCAAAATGCAGTCCATCCACCTTTTCAACCATAAAACTCATGTTAATCACATGCTTACCCCCATGCGTGTCTTCACTGATGTAGGCATGAACCTTGGGGGCAGACTTGTTTTTTTGGGCATTTTGCACGTCTTGCAAGACAAACAACTGCTCTCTTTGCATGACCGAATTATCATCATAATAAAACTCGGTAAAGTGCGACAACGACAGCAGGCTAAACAGTTTATCAATGGGGTTTGCGGTAAAAAAATTCATGACATTCCCTTTTTATTGAGTTCCTAAAAGCCAAATCGTGCCAAATTAGACAGTTTTTCGTTGGGTTCGTCATTTTTACGAAATAACAGCACCATACGCCCGATGTGATGCACCACTTGACTCTCGGTAGCGTCAGCTAGGGCGGATGCACATTCTTTGCGTTCATCACTACTACCTGCGGGAATTTTGACTTTGATGAGTTCGTGGTCGCTTAGGGCACGGGCAGTCTCTTCGATGAGCGTGGGTGTCAAACCATTACCGCCCACCATGATGATGGGATTTAGGCGATGACCGATGCCCCGTAGCTCTTTTAGGGTGTCGTTAGATAGGTTTTTAAAATTGGGTTTTGCCATAAAGTGTCTCAAAACAGGTTTTTAAATAAATTAATGTTCATTATAACAAAAATATACCAAATTTTCTCATAAAAATGTTAAACTAAGCAGTTATTTTAATTCATCACTACCGACCAATGGCAACTCGCATTACCAACAAAAAATTCTCCAAATCATCAAAAGCGTGGATGAAAGAACATATTGACGATTATTATGTTCAAAAAGCCCAAAAAGACGGCTATCGTGCCAGAGCAGCCTATAAGTTATTGGAGATTAACGAAAAAACAGGTCTGATTAAAAAAGGCATGACCGTAGTGGATTTAGGTTCTGCCCCTGGCAGCTGGTCGCAGGTGGCAGGACAGCTTGTGGGCGATGACGGGATTTTGATCGCATCTGATATTTTGCCCATGGATACTTTGGAGAATGTTACCTTTATCCAAGGCGATTTTAGAGAAGAAGAAGTCTTTAACAAAATCATGGATGAAGTGGGCGGACGACGTGTGGACGTGGTGCTATCGGATATGGCTCCGAACACATCTGGGATGTCAGCAGTGGACATGCCACGCATGATGTATCTGTGCGAACTGGCGGTGGATTTTGCTCTAAAAGTGTTGCCCGAAGGCGGTGCGTTAATCATGAAAGTGTTCCAAGGCGAAGGCTCGCCCGAGCTTCGTGCCGACATGCAAAAAAAGTTTAGCAAAATCAAAAGCATAAAACCCAAGGCAAGCCGTCCCCGCTCCAAAGAGATGTTTTGGGTGGCGATAAAATAATCATCTAAATTTAGGGCTTGATTTATTGATAATAAGCCTTATTAAAAGCAATGTCTCTTTGTGTGAACAATTGCACGATTTGCCCCATTTTCAATTTTTAAATCTTCAATCAAAGTTGTATCAAACGCCAAAAACAGGAAACCCTTTGTGAACGACATGGCAAAAAACATTCTATTATGGCTCGTGATTATCACCGTGGTAGTCATGGTATTTAGTAATCTCGACCGTGGTTCGGGCAAGGCTGATGACATGAAGTACTCAGCCTTTGTCACGGCAGTTGCCGAAGGTCAAATCCAAAAGATTGAGATTGACGGCGAAGAGATTACCGGCACAAAGGTCAATGGCTCAGAGTTTGAGACCGTCCGCCCCGCCCTAGATGATACTGAGTTAATGCCATTACTTCGCAAGCATAATGTAGAAGTAGAAGGGGCAGCACCACAGCGTCAAGGCGTGGGCACTCAGCTACTCATCGCGGCATTTCCCATTTTGCTCATCATCGGTCTGTTTTGGCTATTCATGCGTGGCATGAGTGGCGGTGCTGGCGGCGGTGGCATGGGCGGTCGTAACCCCATGAGCTTTGGCAAATCCAAAGCCAAAATGCTCTCCGAAGACGACATCAAAGTCACCTTTGCCGATGTGGCAGGGTGCGAAGAGTCCAAGCAAGAAGTTGTTGAGATTGTGGATTTTTTAAGAGACCCAGAAAAATTCACCAAACTTGGGGCGACCATTCCCCGTGGCGTGCTGATGGTGGGCCCGCCTGGTACAGGTAAGACGCTCCTTGCCAAAGCCATTGCTGGCGAAGCCAAAGTGCCGTTTTTTAGTATCTCGGGTTCGGATTTTGTGGAGATGTTTGTTGGGGTGGGTGCAAGCCGTGTCCGTGATATGTTTGACCAAGCCAAAAAGAACGCTCCATGTATCATCTTTATTGATGAGATTGATGCGGTGGGTCGTCATCGTGGCTCGGGCATGGGTGGTGGTCATGATGAACGTGAACAAACCCTTAACCAACTTTTGGTAGAAATGGACGGTTTTGAAGGTAATGACGGTGTGATTGTCATTGCAGCGACCAACCGTGTGGACGTGCTGGATAAAGCCCTGCTTCGCCCTGGTCGTTTTGACCGTCAAGTGTCGGTTGGCTTGCCAGACATCAAAGGTCGTGAGCAGATTCTAAATGTACACCTGAAAAAACTGCCCCAAACCATTGGCGTGGATGTCAATGCCCTAGCTCGTGGTACGCCTGGGTTTAGCGGGGCTCAGCTTGCCAACCTTGTCAATGAAGCTGCCCTATTTGCCGCCCGTCGCAACAAGATGAGCGTGGACATGAATGACTTTGAAGATGCCAAAGACAAGCTCTACATGGGGCCTGAACGCAAATCCATGGTCTTGCGTGAAGAAGAACGCCGTGCCACCGCCTATCATGAAGCAGGTCATGCCCTAGTCGCCCAACTACTTCCCTTTACTGACCCTGTACACAAAGTAACCATCATGCCCCGTGGCTGGGCGTTGGGTGTCACATGGCAGTTGCCCGAGCAAGATGCGGTGAGCAGTTATAGCGACAAAATGCTCAACGACATTTCTATCTTGTTTGGTGGGCGGATTGCCGAAGAGATTTTTATCAATCGCAAATCCACAGGAGCGTCCAACGACTTTGAACGTGCGACCAAACTTGCCCGTGCCATGGTAACCAAATACGGCATGAGCGACAAACTTGGCGTGATGGTCTATGAAGACGAAGAGCAAGGCGGATATTTTGGTGGGGCAAATCGCACCATCAGTGAAGCCACCCAACAAAAAGTGGACGAAGAAGTTCGCCGTATCCTAGAAGAGCAGTACGATGTGGCGTATAAGCTCATTGATGACAATCATGACAAAATGCACGCCATGGTGGAAGCACTCATGAAGTGGGAAACCATTGACCGTGAGCAGTTCTTGCAAATCATGAATGGCGAGACTCCACGAGAGCCAAAAGAATATCAGCATGAAGTGCCAACGGTAAATATCGTTAAAAATGACGAATTGCCACCGCCTTTACCGAGTGCGTGATAGTGGCATGAGAAGCACCGCCTTGATTTTGGGCGGTGTTTTTATAAAATATGAACATATTTTTCATTATAAAAATGATTATAATAGCAAGTTAGGTGTAAGATATACTACCGTTATTTACAGAACCCAAGGTAAAATACTGTAAATGAACATACATAAAAACTTGAAGACTGCTCCCCCATCACAGACAAGCTATTTGGACAGCTTATCATAAGCACAAGCAATCTGTTACTTCGTTGGCACTTGAGTATAAAGTATCAAGACCTACCATATACAAGGTCTTAAAACTTGCTCGTGTTAAACTCCTTAAACCACAGTCTAGCACCAACAATCTCTTTAAACAAGCAAGATTTGGCATTAAACGCTTAGCTAAGGTTGAAAAGTCAATACAGGACAAACTCAAAAGACAAGCCAAACGTTATAACAAGTCCTATCCTGGTGAACTGCTTAAAGGACAAAGCACAAACAGTCCCAGAGAATATCTCTTTGTTGCCATAGATGACTATTCTCGTGAGTTATATGCATGTATCATGCCGGATAAAACAGCATTTAGTGCAGCTAAGTTTCTTACCGAACAAGTCATAGAGCCTTGTCCTTACGTGATTGATGTGATTTACTCTGACAACGGCACAGAATTTAAAGGCACCAAAGACCATGAATTTGTTAAAGTCTGTTATGATAACAACATCAATCAAAAATTCACCAAAGTAGGCAGACCACAAACCAATGGTAAAGCAGAACGGGTTATTCGCACACTCATGCAAATGTGGCATGAAAAATGTGAATTTACAAACAGTGACCATAGAAAGCAAGAGTTAACAAGATTTCTTAATTTCTATAATACAGTGAAACCCCACTCATCTTTAACCAAAAAAGATGAAACAACTGGCAAGACTCACACCTTTACTCCTTATGAGTGGTTAGAGTTTTATTTTAAACAAAGTGTAAATAACGGTTGAGATTTTTACAAGTTAGGTATTAAAAAATCTTAGCATGTATAGTGCCATGGTAAAGTCTTGACTAACGTGAACTATAAAATTACTTATCATTAAAGATAAATTTAAAAAAGAAAATTGCATGAAATCAGAAAATCAATTAGTAACCAATGCAGATAAATCAGCATTGTTAAAATCAATCATAGGCAATATGCTTAATATCAAAAAAGATGTCTACCTATGTTTTAATTTTGATTTAGATAATCTTAGTCATCAAAAGATACAATATGATGATGACGATGTGCAGGTATTTCACGCCAATACCATTTTGGATGATTTTGATAAGGTTGCACAAATTACCCAAAACACAGACGAGTTTATTATTTCCTTATTTGATGATTTTTCATCTTATATAAAAATGTATACTGATTTTGAATTAGCTCCCAATCGTTTTTGCTATACTTTTGTTTTTGAGCCATGCCGTTATGATTTATTACATCAAGAAGGGTATATGATAGATAGTTATCATTATATCAATAATGCGTACACCGTTAGCATAAACACTACCGTGCAATCAGAAAATGATGATATTTTAGATGGATTGGCACAAATGCTCGGCATGGAGCCAAAAAAGGATTTTAAAACCGATGAACAGATAAGAGAATATACCAATTTTTTAAAATAGCCATCGCTAATAACAGCAGAATTGATGGCAGATGGGTCATGTCAAGACAAATAGCTTGCTTATAAAGCTCAAAATACTGTGGTGTTAGGAAAACTGTTTGAAATTCATTAGAGTTTTTTGTGCATTAATGTTTACCAAAAACACTTGCAATTTTGCCCAAAGTCTTATAGGATACGCCTTTTAATTGACAATGATAATCTTATGGCAAATTTTCTAAATAAACAACTAAAACGCACCAAAATCATCGCAGGCATGAGTAACACCTTGGTTGGTGGCTTTACTACCGCCAGACGCATTGGGGCATTTAAAGCACCGCCCAGAGATGTTTTGCCAAAATACATCCAAACCTTTTGCCGAAAAATGGTCAATTCCTTTGGCGTGGAAGTCGTGCAAGTTGAGCCTGTGCCACAGACACACGGACTTTGGGTGTCCAATCACATCTCTTGGCTGGATATTCCTGTGGTGGGGTCGGTCGCTCCCGTGTTCTTTTTGTCAAAGGCGGAGATTGGCGAGTGGTTTATTTTTGGCAAACTTGCCAAAGCAGGCGGGACACTCTTTATCAAACGTGGTTCGGGGGACGCTGACGGTGTGGCACGCCAAATTGCCGATTTTTTGCGGGGCGGTTCATCGGTGGTATTTTTTCCCGAAGCAACCACTACAGACGGTACAAAAATCAAAAAAATCCACGGAAAACTTTTGCAGGCGAGCATGGATACAGGCTTGCCCATCTGCCCTGTGGTGATTGCTTATGTCAATGCAGACGGTACGCTGTCGGACGACTGTGCGTATTATGACAAACGCACGATGGCAGAGAGCCTAAGACGAGTGGCGGACAGCGATGGGGTCAAGGCGTATGTGTTGCCCCTTGCACCGATTTTGCCCGAAGATAAGACCCGTGCTGAGCTTACCGAGATATTGCAAAAAGCCATGGAAGACGGGCTGGCAGAGCTACATAGACGAGTATTAAAGGCTTGATTTAGCGAATCAAACTAACAACCCACGCCCAAATCCTATCCCATAACCCACGCTTTGCTGTGGGTTCTTGACTGGGTGTTTGGTTGGGCGTGGCAAGTAGCCGACAGGATTCATCAGGAAACTCTAGGTCGTTGACCGCTTGCCCTGCACGGTCTTGCAAAAATAGTGTACACTGCCCACCGTCCGTGCGTAGTTGCCATTCATGCCCATAGACATCGTTCCACATGGGGTAGCGATGTGATGAGAGCTTGACAATGAGTATCCCATTTCTATCTACAAAGCCGATTTTACGCTTACCATTTACATCCAGATGAACCCTTGATATGCCTTGCTCATCAAAAGGCTCCATGTCGTCATAGCCTTGTGTGAGTATGTTTTTATTACGGTCTATCATCATGGTTTGGTTATCTATGCTCACCATAAACCGCTCATCGCCTGCTTTATCGTCCAGCAGTTTCACCCAGCCATACTGCCCTGCCAAGATGATATTGCCTTGCGTGTCCATAAAGCCACTTTGCCCGTTCTCATCATCTTCAAAGCGTATCAAAACATCATTTTCAAAACGTAACCGACCACGCTGATAATCCAGCAAGACCCTACCATCTACCCCATACACCGCCGAATATATACCATCATCACGCTCATCAGTGATAATGACTTTATCTACGCCATTAAAGTCCCAAGGCTGTTTGCCAAAAACAAAGGGTGCTACCACACGCTGATGAGCGTCCACCAAGCCCCACTTACCTTGTTTTGATAAGGTTACATAACCATTTAGGCACGCTCCGTCATCATATTCAAGCGGTAATAGTACTTTGCCTGTGCTGTCCGCCATGCCGTATTTACCGTGTTTTTTGACAACACCGAATATGTCGCTGTTTTCTGCGGATGTTGAGCAAACCACGTTTTCATCATAGCGAAAATCGCCCCAATCGGCAGGCTCTATGGATAACGCCCACGCTTGCGGTAGCGTGAGCAGGGTGAATAAGGCGATGAGTGGCTTTTTCATGGGTTGTCCTAGGTTGTCATTTGGGCTGTATGTCTGTCAAAATATGGGGATAGGTGCGGGTCAAAATGGGCGATTTGGTGTACTTGACACAAATCACATCGCCTGCCTTGTACGGGCGAAAAACATCATCCCCGTGCCAGTCATCAAGGCGGTCAAAACGATACGATTTTTGGCTTATTGGGTCATCAAGATACAGGCTTAGCACACTTTGTTTGCCCAAAGGGCGATGTTCGATTTTGTTAAGTTGCCCACAAACTTGATGAATATTGCCGTGGTTTGTCCAGTAATAACCAAAAAATAAATAATAAAGCACAACAGCGGTCAACAACGCCCCGATACTGACTTTTATGATTAAATGTTTGCCTTGTGCGGTCGCCACACCCAAAAACACCATCGCCAAGATGATGAAAAATGCGTCGCCAACAAGTATCGAGATGATAACAGCTAAGACGATAAGGGCGATAGCAAATGGCTGATGTTCTGGGTTGAAAAATGACATGACAAATATCCCTTTTGCTGTGGTTGATGTTATTTATTATCGTTCATAATTCGCACTTCTTTTAATATGTGGGGCGAAAAAAGGGTAAATGCTGGCATGGGAATATAATCCACGCAAATCGACTCATTTTTATCATAACGATTTATAAAGTCATAAACTTTTTGCTCATCGGTGGCATACATCGACAACATCAAATCCTACCTTTTAAACACTTTCTTTTTATAATAAACTTCCTGCAAAACTAGTTTTCCGTTCGCCCTGAGCTTGTCGAAGGGTAGCGGAAAACCGTTATGGGCAGGCATAGCTCACCACGAACGGTTTTCTTCAATTGGAGTTTTGCAGGAAGTCTAATACTCTTTGAATGTGCCACAAACCGTTTTGGCAGGTGTGCGAGAATAAGCATACAAACCATAACCAAAATAATAAACAACAAACAGCCCAATCACGCCCCAAATACCAAATTTGACGGTGTCGGATTTGTCATGGGCAAAAAACAAACTTGCCATCATCGCACCAATGCCAAGCGTCATCGTCCTGTCGTCCACAAGCAACAAACAGATGATGACCTGCATGACAATAATGCCATAACCGAGCTTTTTTGAGATTGGGGCGTTGTCGCTCATTTTAGTTCAATCGCCATTTGTCCTTTTGGCGTAACCTTAAAAATCTGCACCTTAAACAGCACGTCTTGCCCTGCCAAAGGGTGATTAAAATCCACTTTGACTTCATCATCATCGACATGACAAATCACGCCTGCCAAGGTATTTTGCCCTTTGTCGGCAAATTCCATCATCATGCCGACCACAGGATTTGGCTCGGACAGGCTAAACTTGGTACGGGGAAAGGCTTGGACGTTTTCGCCATTCCACTCGCCAAAGGCTTGTTCGGGCGGTAGGTGGGCGGTGCGGGTGTCGCCTGCTTTTAGGTTGATGAGTACCTGCTCAAAGCCTGCCAGTAGGCTCTCATCGCCTATCGTCAAGGTTACAGGCTCGTCTCGCCCAAAGGTGCTATCGATGACCGTGCCGTTCGGTAGACTGACTTCAAAATGTAGCGAAACGGTGCTACCGTCTGTAATGCGAATCTCTTCGCTGGGTAAAATGTTCATGATATCATTCCAAAATAAAATAGGGCTAGTTTACCACAAGCCCCATGTATAGTAAAATCGCCAATGCTCTATATGCCAATCAGTCATCGCCCAACAGCTCTCTCGCCCAAGCAATCACTGGCAAATCCACCATCTGCCCATCAATGGCAAACACCGCCTGCCCTGTGGCGTGATGATAAGATAGCACTTTTTTGGCAAAGGCGACATCGCCATCACACTCCTTGTGTGTCCCCACCACACCCAACTGCTTGGGGTGTATGATAAGACAGCCACCAAAACCAAAATCACGAGCATGCATAAGCCATCTGGCAAAGCCGTCATCATCGCCAAAATCAGGATAAATCGTCTCAATCGGAGCGGTCAGCCCATGTGCCTGCGAGTGTAGCACCAGCTCGCACCGCACCTTATCAAGCATTATCATCTCTGCTGATGTGTGCCTGCCAATCCCTAGCGATGTCAATAAATCCAAACAGCCATAGCTCAACGCCATAAGCCCTGCCACACCTGCCATAGAAGCAACATTTATCACGCCTTGCCCGCTCTCAATCATGGCAACGATAGGGCGAGCGGTTAGTTCATGAGCCAGACTGACCTGCTCGGCATTTTCGGCTTTGGGGAGTACCACCGTGCTGATGCTGTCGTGGGACTTTACCCATTCACAATCCAAACGAAACTCGCCATGAGACGCCCCATGTATCCGCACCCACAGCTCTGGCGTGGTCTCTGTCTGCATGAAATTGCCTAATAAATCATCAAACTCATTACGCACATCATTAGGCGAGCGGTCGGCGGCGGCATCTTCTAGGTCGATGATGACGGCGTGGACGTGAGCGGTTATGGCAGGGTCGGTTAGGGCTTTGATGATACGCTTGGGGTGCGTGGCAGGGACAAATAGATAGGCGAGCATGATAAAATCCTTTTGAAAATTGAATGTATTATAGTGGGGATAATGTATTTTTGCAAATTGACATAAAACAATACACTTCATCACTTGACAAAAAACCAAGCATAAGACAAAATTCACACTTTATTTTAACAAAAAATTTGCCACCGTTAGCCAATGGACAATTCATGATAGCAAGAAAATCCCCTTTTAACATTTTATTAGGTTTGGCGGCATTGGTCATTGTGCTGGCGGGTATTAAATTGGCGTCCAGTTTGATTGTGCCATTTTTGATTGCGTTATTTGTGGTCATTCTCTGCTCGCCACTCATTAATTTTTTGACACGTCATAAAGTACCACATTATATGGCTATCGGTATTTTGTTTTTAATCATTACGCTGGCATTGGTGTTTTTGGCAAATTTAATTAATTCATCTATCATCGAATTTACCCGCTCCATTCCCCAATATGAACGTTTGGCATTATTGCGTGTCCAAGAATTAACGGTATTGGCACAAAAATGGGATTTGCCCCTTGAATTAAATACCACCATGATTATGGAGTATTTTAATACCAACTCCCTATTGTCCTTTATGGGCAGTTTAATGGGTGGTATGTCAAGCATTGCGACCAATATTTTTATATTGGCACTCATGATTTTATTTATGCTCTTTGAAGCCCCTGATTTTAAGCATAAATTATCTTATGTCATGGGAAAAAGCGAAAAATATCATCACATTGACCAAATAAGAATCCGCCTAATTTTAAATAGCGTGATTCGCTATTTGGGCTTAAAAGCCTTAATTAGTTTATTTACAGGATTTTTTGTGTGGCTATTATTGGTCATGCTAGATGTGCAATATGCCATTCTTTGGGCGACACTTAGTTTTTTATTAAATTTTGTGCCAAACATCGGCTCGGTCATGGCGGCAGTGCCTGTGGTGTTGCAGGCGTTATTATTAAATGGCTTTTCGGTGGGGGCGAGCGTGGGTGTGGGCTTTTTGGTGATTAATATTATTATTGGTAATTTGGTTGAGCCGAAAATCATGGGACAAAATTTGGGCTTATCCACGCTTATGGTGTTTTTGTCATTATTATTTTGGGGTTGGTTATTGGGCGTGGTCGGTATGTTATTATCTGTGCCACTGACCATGGTATTTAAAATTATCCTAGAAGCCAACCCCAATACGGCACATTATGCGGTATTAATGGGTAATGACAACAAAGAATCGCTAGCCAAAAGAATGATTAGGGAAAATAATGCGGATTCATTAGGGACTTAATAAACTTCCTGCAAAACTAGTTTTCCGTTCGCCCTGAGCCTGTCGAAGGGTAGCGGAAAACCGTTATGGGCAGGCATAGCTCACCACGAACGGTTTTCTTTAATTTGGGGTTTTGCAGGAAGTCTAATGAATTAATAACAAATAAAAAACCCAATAACAAAATTGGGGTTTTTTATTTGCCAGTATGATTTATTGATATTGCAATCAGCGATATTTTATTAAATTTATCAGGTAAATCACAATTTATCCTATAACAAATATCGATTTACAAATATCAGTTTACTGAACTTGGCTCACCATATAATCCACCGCCGCATATACTTCCGCTTCGGTAACGTCCCCTGCAACCTGTGCTGGCATTTTACCAAAGCCTTTGGCAGAGTGCTTGTGTAGGGTGTCTATGCCCTTATCCAAGCGTTTTGCCCAGTCGGCTTTGGCGGTGAGTTTGGGGGCGTCTAACAGCCCTTGTTCGTGGCAGATTTTGCAAGTTTTCTCATAGCGTGCCTTACCTTCGGCGATAGAGAGAGCCTGTACTGGGGCAGGAGCGGTGTTCGCTTGCTCGGCATTGTCCACTTGGGCGGTCTCGGTCGTGCCTTTGTCAGTCTCATCAGATGTGGCGGAGTCGGTGGTTGCCACTTCATCGGCTTTGGTGTCGTCTGCGACAGGCTCGGTGGTCTCTGGTGCAACTTCATCGGCTTTGGGGGCGGTGTCAGTCGGCTCGGCAGGGGCAGTTTGGGTGCTAGGCTCGGCTTTTGGGGCAGGTTCGGCTTTGGGGGCAGGTTCGGCAGGTTTGTCGCCACCACAGGCGGTCAAAAATACGGCACTTGCCAATAATAATGATAGGGTTTTGCTGGGATTTTTCATAAGATAACCTTGCAAGTTGGCTGATAATTATCCTACTAATATACCGAATTTTTGTAAGGAATTAAAGCAAAAAATTGTAAAGATGAATTTTTAATGAATTTTATAAATGGTAATGAGACTTATTTTTATAATGGTCAATGGTTAAAACTTATCATCAAATTTTATCGTATCATTCTTTTTATAAAATTGCCAATAATAATACACACCTTCCAATAACATAAAAATCCCAATAAAAGCTATGGCAGGATTATCATAATCCTTTTTAATCAAGATAACATAACCCAAAATTACCGCACAAAATAACATGGTGAATTTTGACGTGATTTTTCTGCTTAATTTTTTCATGATTATCAAGTTGCCAAAAATATTATCTTAAATCTACCAAACCACCCCCAAAAAGTCAATTTTTATCCGTCAAGCCTTTATAAACGCATGATTTTGGGCTATAATTAGCCGTTTTTCACAATTTTGAGCTAAGCCATGACAGACCAAGCCACCGACTACAAAAATACCCTAAACCTTGCCGATACGCCTTTTCCCATGCGTGGGGATTTGGCAAAACGTGAACCTGCTTGGCTTGCCGAGTGGGAACAAAATGACGTGTACGGACAAATCCGCAAAGCACGCGGGGGACGTGAAAAATACGTCCTGCATGACGGTCCCCCTTATGCCAACGGTCAAATCCATTTAGGACACGTTGTCAATAAGGTGCTAAAAGACATCATCGTCAAATACAAAACCCTTGACGGCTATGATGCCCCGTATGTCCCCGGTTGGGACTGCCACGGCTTGCCGATTGAACAAAAGGTAGAAGAGCAGTTTGGCAAGGTCGGACACGCACCCAAAGCCGACAAAAATGGCGAGCCGATCACCGCCACCCAGTTTAGAAAGGCGTGCCGAGACTACGCCAAAAGTCAAATTGAGCTACAAAAGGCGGATTTTAAACGCCTAGGCGTGCTTGGCGATTGGGATAATCCGTATCTTACCATGAATTTTAAGACCGAAGCGGACATCGTGCGAGCGTTGGGGCGGATTTATGACAACGGTCATATCGTGCGTGGCTTAAAGCCTGTAAACTGGTGCTTGGACTGTGGCTCTGCCCTTGCCGAAGCCGAAGTAGAATATGACAACAAAAAATCCGATGCCATTTATGTGGGATTTGACATTGTCAATCGTGAAAATCTGCCTGCCCTTGCCAATGTAAACGGTACGCTCCAAGCGGTGATTTGGACAACGACCCCTTGGACACTCCCTGCCAACCAAGCGATTACCGCCCATGCTGATTTTGATTATGCAGTTATCAAAGGCAAAAAAACATCTGAATTTGTACTAACAAGCCAAATTGACAGCGAGAATTTCACATTAAGAACCCTAACCAAAGCCGACAAAGATGCCTTGCAAGCGTGTGCGTCCGACCCTGCCATTTGGGAGCTGATGCCGACCAAACGCCATTTGCCAGAAGTGTTTGAGCCATTTTTTGAAAAAGCCCTGAAAAATAAAGCCTTTGCCATTATTGATAAAAAAACAGGCGAAATCATTGGCACAACACGGTTTTACGATGATAACGCCAAAGAAGACATCATTGGCATTGGCTTTACCTTTGTCACGCCTGACTATTGGGGTAAAGGGGTAAATAATGAAATCAAACAGGCTTTATTAAATTATGCCTTTAAATTTAGAAATTGTGTGCATTTTGATGTTCATCAAGGCAATGAACGCTCTGCCAAAGCGGTTAAAAAGATTGGCGGTGTTTTTCAAAAAGATTTAGAAAATGAACACGGCACAATGTGGCGTTATACCATTGACAATCCAAATCCCATTGACCGCAGTGCTTATTTTATTGTCGCCAAAGATTTAAGCGAAGATTTCGCCAAAAATGTTAATTTAGAAAATGTAGAAATCATCGCCACGATTAAGGGAAGTGAATTAACTCAATTAAAAGCCCAGCACCCTTTAATCGCTGACCGCCAAGTGCCATTCATCACAGGCGAACACGTTACTGCCGATAGCGGTACAGGGCTTGTACATACCGCCCCTGCTCACGGTGTGGACGACTATAATGTGGGACGTGCCAACAACCTACCCACCGAAAACCCTGTGGGCGGTAATGGCGTGTATTTGGACGAAGCAAAAGTCTTTGTGGGCGAGCATATCTACAAGGCACAGCCCAAAATCATCGAAACCCTGCAAGCAAGCGGACACCTACTTGACCACAAAAAAATCACGCACAGCTATCCGCATTGCTGGCGACACAAAACGCCGATTATTTTCCGTGCCACGCCCCAATGGTTTATTTCTATGGAAGCCAAAGGACTGCGTGAACAAGCCCTAAAAGACATTCCAGACGTGGTATGGACACCGTCATGGGGGCAAAACCGCATTGAATCAATGATGAACGGTCGCCCTGATTGGTGTATTTCACGCCAACGCACTTGGGGCGTGCCGATTGCCTTTTTTATGCACAAGGACACAGGCGATTTGCACCCACGCACGTCCGAGCTGATTGAAGAAGTTGCCAAAGTCATTGAAAAAGGCGGAATTGAAGCGTGGTTTGATGCTCCGATTGGCGATTTTCTTGACGAAACCGACAGCCAAAACTACATCAAATCCACCGACACCCTAGACGTGTGGTTTGACTCAGGCTCTACCAATTTTAGCGTACTTGCCAACCGTGATGAACTCAAAAACCCTGCCGACTTGTACCTAGAAGGAAGCGACCAGCACCGTGGTTGGTTCCAGTCATCGCTACTTGTGAGCGAGAGCGTGTACGGTCGCCCCCCTTATAAGCAAGTCCTAACGCATGGCTTTACGGTAGATGCTAAGGGTTATAAACTCTCCAAATCCAAAGGTAATACTAAAGGCTTTGAGCCTGCCGAACTTGCCCAAAAATACGGCATTGACATTGTCCGCTTGTGGGTTGGCTCGTCCGATTATCGCTATGAAATGGCGGTGAGTAAAGAAGGCTTTGACCGTGTGAGCGATATGTATCGCCGTATCCGCAACACGGTGCGTTTTTTGCTTGCCAATACCGATGATTTTGACCCGAGCAAAGACTTGGTGCCAGCAGACAGCCTTATCAGCCTTGACAAATACATCATTCACAAGGCAAACCAAGTCCAAAGCGAGATTCGCACCGCTTATACCAACATGGACTTTCACCAAGTTTGTCAATTGGTTACCAACTTTTGTGGGCAGGATTTGGGCGGATTTTACCTTGACATCATCAAAGACCGCCAGTACACCACCAAGGCGGACGGACACCCCAGACGCTCGGCACAGACCGCCATTTACCACATCGCTCACGCCCTTTTGCGTTGGATTACACCGATTTTGTCATTTACCGCCCAAGAAGCGTGGCAAGTGCTAAAAGGCACGGACGGCTACATTTTTGCCCAAGAGTGGTATGAGTTGCCAAGCGTGGTGCTTGATGACATCACGGACACAGATTGGCAAGCGATTTTGGCAGTCAAAGAAGTGGCAAATAAAGCAATGGACAACGCCCGTACCGACAAGACAATCAACAGCAGTCTGTCGGCAAGCCTTGACATTGTCGCTGATGACAAGGCTTATGATTCGCTTGCCAAATTGGGTGATGAAGCACGTTTTGTCTTTATCACTAGCGACATCAGCCTTACCAAAGGCGATGAGCTTAGTGTCAAAGTCGCCCCTGCGACAGGCGAGAAATGCGTGCGTTGCTGGCACGTCCTGCCAAGCGTGGGAACGGTTGCCGAGCATGGCGACATCTGCCCAAGATGCGTAGAAAATGCGTTTGGGGCAGGGGAAGTGCGGAAGTTTGCTTAATTATTTTTGGGTC
>NZ_JADFBZ010000044.1:0-25638 GCF_015223095.1 Moraxella sp. K127
TGTTGGACATATTATTTTTTTAAGTATCTGAAATTAAGTTGATTTATTGTAATGGATTTTTATGATATTTTAAAGTGTTCAGCCAGCCTGAAAACCTGATGTATCATTTTAATTAATACCCACCTATCACAATTATCAATTAGCCAAAATATCTATAACGCCTTATAATAGTTGCCATTTTCACAATCAGGTATCCACCATGAACACCATTAAATCCCGTGCGGCGGTGGCATTTGCCCCTAACGAACCCTTAAAAATTGTAGAAATTGACGTAGAACGCCCCAAAAAAGGCGAAGTTTTGGTCAAAATCACCCACACAGGCGTGTGCCACACAGATGCCTTTACCTTATCAGGTGCTGACCCAGAGGGGCTGTTCCCTGTCGTGCTTGGACACGAAGGGGCGGGCGTGGTGGTGGAAGTGGGCGAAGGCGTAGAGAGCGTGTCGGTGGGCGACCACGTCATTCCGCTTTATACGGCAGAATGTGGCGAATGTGAGTTTTGTCAGTCCAACAAAACCAACCTGTGTGTTGCCGTACGAGCCACGCAGGGCAAGGGCGTGATGCCAGACGGCACCAGCCGTTTTTCATACGAAGGCAAGCCGATTTATCACTACATGGGCTGTTCCACATTCAGCGAATACACGGTGGTTGCCGATGTGTCGCTTGCCAAAATCAGTCCCGATGCCAATCCCCAAGAAGTCTGCTTGCTTGGGTGCGGAGTAACGACAGGCATTGGTGCGGTACACAACACCGCTAAAGTGCAGGCAGGCGACTCTGTGGCGGTGTTTGGCTTGGGCGGTATCGGTTTGGCAGTGATTCAAGGGGCAAAACAAGCGAACGCTGGGCGGATTTTTGCCATTGACACCAACCCTGAAAAATTCGCTTTGGCAAAAGAGTTCGGGGCAACCGATTGCCTAAACCCCAAAGATTTTGACAAGCCAATCCAAGAAGTGCTGATTGAAATGACCAAATGGGGTATTGACCACACCTTTGAATGTATTGGTAATGTGGAAGTCATGCGGTCGGCGTTGGAGTCGGCTCATCGTGGCTGGGGGCAGTCGGTGATTATTGGTGTGGCAGGGGCAGGACAGGAAATTGCTACTCGTCCGTTCCAACTCGTTACGGGCAGAACATGGAAAGGCACGGCATTTGGCGGTGTCAAAGGTCGCACCCAGTTGCCCAAAATGGTGGAAGATGCCATGAGTGGCAAAATCCGCTTGTCGCCCTTTGTTACGCATACCATGCCATTAGACCAAATCAATGATGCGTTTGATTTGATGCACGAAGGTAAATCGATTCGTTCGGTGGTGCATTATTCTTGATGTTGTTTTAATATTGTTTTGATGTTAAAAAAGACTGTCTTAAATTGGGCGGTCTTTTTTTATCATAATGATACCAATTCTCAACCAAATTTTATTTTTTGGCTAAATTATGTTACAATCCTTTGAATATTAACAAATTTTGTGCAAATGTTGCTCAAAATTAACCCCATTGGTGCAATCAAATATGAATAGGATTGGTGTGTTTACCAATCGTTTTTAATTAGGTCATTTAGGCGTTATCCATATTTTATTGCACTACCATTGACAATAAGGAGTGTAATATGAGTACGCCTGTACCCAAAAAACACAAACATGGGCTAAATCCGCCCGTGTTCTTGACATCGGCAGGGCTGATTGCCTTTATCAGTCTGTTTGCGGTGCTACTGCCTGAGCTGGCAGAAAAAACCTTTAACGCCATACAATCGGCAATTGTGGATAACGCTGGCTGGTACTATGTGCTGACGGTGGGGCTGATACTGCTGTTTAGTGTGTATTTGGGCTTATCCAAACTGGGTAACATCAAGCTTGGCCCTGACCATTCTCGCCCTGATTATAGTAATTTTTCGTGGTTTGCCATGCTGTTTTCGGCAGGCATGGGCATTGGGCTGATGTTCTTTGGCGTGGCAGAACCTGTCATGCACTTTTTGAGTCCGCCACATGGGGACGGTAGCACGGTGGACGCTGCTCGCCAAGCCATGCGACTGACCTTTTTCCATTGGGGCTTGCACGCTTGGGCGGTGTATGCGGTGGTGGCTCTGATTTTGGCGTTTTTTGCTTATCGGCATAATTTGCCACTTACCCTACGTTCGGCATTGTATCCGCTTATCGGCGATAAGATTTATGGTCCTATCGGTCATGCGGTGGACGTGTTTGCGGTGGTGGGGACGCTGTTTGGTTTGGCGACTTCCTTGGGCTATGGGTCGTTGCAGGTCAATACAGGGCTCAATCATCTGTTCTCGTTCATTCCTGTGGGGACAACGAGCCAAGTGGTGCTGATTGCGGTCATCTGTGCGTTGGCGACTGTGTCGGTGATGTCGGGGCTGGATAAGGGCGTAAAAATGCTCTCCGAGCTTAATTTGGGCTTGGCGGTGATTTTACTACTATTTGTGCTGTTTGCTGGCTCAACGGTGTTTTTGATGCAGGCTTATGTGCAAAATGTCGGCTCGTATATCTCAAACATTGTCGGCTTAACCTTTAACTTATATGCCTATGACAAGACCGATTGGCTTGGCGGTTGGACGATTTTTTATTGGGGTTGGTGGGTAAGCTGGGCTCCATTTGTCGGTTTGTTTATCGCTCGTGTGTCTCGTGGGCGTACCATTCGTGAGTTTGTGCTTGGGGTGCTGTTTGTCCCAGCCGGCTTTACATTCTTGTGGATGACGGTGTTTGGCAACTCTGCCATTGATATGATTTTAAATCAAGGCAACACCATGCTCGGCGAGATTATCAACAAAGACGTATCGCTGTCTTTATTTGCCTTTTTAGAACAACTGCCCATGTCGGGGCTGTTTAGCTATGTTGCCCTTGCCATGATTATCGTGTTTTTTATCACGTCTGCCGACTCTGGGGCTTTGGTTATGGATATGCTTTGCTCGCATGGTAAGGGCAGTCGTGGGGTGCGTTATCGCCTGTTTTGGTCAATCGGGGCAGGCGTGGTTGCCATTGCTCTGCTACTGGCAGGCGGTCTTGGGGCGTTGCAAACCATGGCAATCGCCAGTGCCTTGCCCTTTGTAACCGTGCTGATGATAGCCATGTATGGGCTGTTAAAGGCTCTAAATGTGGACGCCCAAAAGCAAGAAATCCTACAACAAAACCTAAGCGTACCCCTACCTGCCCAAGGCGGTGGCGTGTGGCGTGAAAGACTACACGTGATTATGAATTTTCCAAGTCGCTCTGCGGTGAGCCGTTTTATTGATACAACCGTTAAGCAGGCGTGTGAAGATGTGGCAGAAGAGCTACGGGGCTTGGGTGTGGACGCTAAGGTCTTAAATGAAAAATCAGGCAGTGTGGTACTGCTGACCAATCACGGCAATGAGATTGACTTTGTCTATAAGGTGCGTCTGTCAAGCCACGCCCAGCCTGATTTTGTCCATAGCGATGATGACACAAGCACCGCAAGCGATGACGACACCCAGACCTACTACCGTGCCGAAGTGCATTTGGGCGAAGGCGGGCAGGATTATGACATCATGGGGTGGAGTACCGAAGGGGTCATCAACGACATCGTGAGCCAATATCATCGCCATATGCACTTTTTGCATAGTTTGCGTTAAAAATATTGGTGTTTATGATAATAAAAAGGTGCGAAGTTCGTACCTTTTTTCATGTTATATTCTCAAACATTCAATCACCGCACGCAAGGCAGGCGAGACTTTGCGGTGCGGATAATACAAATAAAGAGCAGGCAAGGACGGACAAAACGCTTGCAATACCGCAATCAGCTCCCCTGTCGCCAACTCATTTTTTACCAAACTCTCTGGCAGATACGCCAAGCCCAGCCCATGCAGGCAGGCGGTTTTTATGGCGTTGTCATCATCACAGACAATGTTGGCAGGCGGTGTGATTTTGACCGTTTCGCCATGCTCACTAAATTCCCATTCGTACAATTTGCCCGTACTCATCACATAGCCCACACTTGGAAAATGTCCCAATTCGCTAATGGCTTTGACAAATCCATGTTTTTCAAACAAGGCAGGTGAGCCGACCACGCACATTTTTAATGGCTCGCTGATTTTGGTGGCTATCATCATTTCATCAACATCATCACCCAACCGCACGCCAGCATCAAAGCCTTGTGTGATGATGTCCACAAACTGATTTTCGGCATGAAATTCAAGCACAATCTCAGGATATTGATGATTAAAATGAGCAAGGCGTGGGATGAAGATGTCGATGATGACTTGCAGTCCTGCTGTGATTTTGACCGTGCCTGTTGGGGTGTCTCGGTAATGGGCAAGGCGGTCAAGCTCGCTGTCAATGCTGGCAAAGCTCTTTTGGGCGGTGGCAAAAAGCTGTTCGCCTGCTTGGGTTAGGGCAACCGTGCGAGTGGTGCGGTTAAAAAGTTGCAGTCCCAAGCGATTTTCCAAAAGACGAATGGTTTTGGATAAAGCAGGAGCGGAAATGCCCAATTTGGCGGACGCTTTACTAAAATTTTTCTCACAAGCGACCATATAGAAGGCATATAAGTCGTTGTAGTTTTCTTTTTGGATTTTTTGACGCATAAAATTGGATTTATTAACTTCAAGTTCATAGTATATCAACTTTTTAGCGTATTATCATCGTATTTTTAACTTGATACAATGACTTATCTTTTAATTGATAGGCTTTTTATGAAAATCCGCACCGCTTTATTATTAACCACATTGTTAGGAGTAAATGCCATGGCAAATCCTGTCCCCACATCTGTCAGCGAAATTACCATACCCGCCCAAACCATAAAACTAACCCAAGATTGGGATAAAGTTTTTCCAAAATCGGACAAGGTGGAACATCGCAAAGTCGCCTTTAAAAACCGCTATGGAATTACCCTTGTGGGCGATTTATACATTCCTAAAAACGCCAAAGACAAACTGCCTGCCATTACCGTATCAGGACCTTTTGGGGCGGTCAAAGAACAGGTTTCAGGATTGTACGCCCAAACGCTTGCCGAGCGTGGTTTTGTTACGCTTGCCTTTGACGGTT
Source organism: Moraxella sp. K127 (assembly GCF_015223095.1). NCBI lineage: Bacteria > Pseudomonadati > Pseudomonadota > Gammaproteobacteria > Moraxellales > Moraxellaceae > Moraxella > Moraxella sp. K127. The sequence continues at coordinate 5,003 of NZ_JADFBZ010000044.1, forward strand.
CGTACACAGGCGAAAGCTCAGGACTACCCAGAAATGTGCCAAGCCCTGAGATTAACACCGAAGATTTTTCGGCAAGTGTGGCTTTTTTGGCAAATTTAGACATCGTAGATAGCAACAAAATTGGCGTGCTTGGCGTGTGTGGTTGGGGCGGATTTGCCTTAAATTCAGCGATTAGCGACACTCGCATTAAGGCGGTTGCCACCAGCACCATGTACGACATGACCCGTGTCATGGCAAACGGCTATAACGACAGCGTGGACAAAACCGCCCGCCATACGATGAGACAGGAGCTAAGCCACACTCGTACCCAGTCATCACAACAGGGCTATGCCGATTTGTTGCCAGCGAATAATCTAAGAGCCGAAGATTTTAAAGCAGATACGCCATTGTTTATCAAAGAGTATTCTGACTTTTATACCACCAAACGGGGCTTTCACCCACGAGCGGTCAATTCTAATCCCAACGGCTCATGGGCAAGTACAGGCAGTATCGCTTTTATCAATATGCCGATTTTGCAGTACGCCCAAGAAATGCAAACCCCAGCCCTTATCGTGCATGGCGAAAATGCCCACAGTCGCTATTTTAGCGAAGACGCTTTTAAAGCATTAGGCAGCACCAACAAAGAGCTGTATATCGTACCAAACGCCACGCATGTGGATTTGTATGACAATCAGGCAGGTAAAATTCCCTTTGATAAATTTGAGCAGTTTTTTAAAGCCAATTTAAAATAAACAAAATGCCGTCTGAATGCTGATGAGTTTTGGACGGCAGGTATTTTTGGAGAGATGATGAAACGATTATGGTTTTTGGCAAGTTTATGCTTAATGGCGTGTCATGCCCAAGCCCCAAACAGTCCGTCCACACAGGAGCAATCAATGAATGAACCTACCACCCCAAAGGCACAAACCGTCAAACTGACCATAAACAATCAAGCATTTGATGTGGCGTTAGAAGACAACCCAACCGCCCAAGCCTTTACTGAGTTATTTCCACTTCAATTATCCATGCAAGACCATTTGGGCAATGAAAAATTTGCCACCTTGCCAAAGGCATTGCCAAATAATGACAAGCTTGTGGGGCAAATTCATGTTGGCGATGTCATGCTGTATCAAGGCGATACGTTGGTGATTTTTTATGAAAGTTTTTATAGTGATTATCGCTATACTCGCATTGGCAAAGTTATCCAAACGGACGGATTAAATCAAGCATTGGGGCGTGATAGAGTTGATGTTCAAATCAACCACTAGCCAATCACTCCACCCAAAACACCCCAAAAGCCACTCTGCCCAAGCAGGCGACTTGACCTACTACGCCCCTTGGGGCAATTTAGCCATATTTACGGGCAATTTTGGCAGTGCATCAGGGTTGGTTTATTTTGGGAGAATTGATAAGGGTTTGGATGAATTTACCGCATTGCCTGATAACGCCATAGTAACCATTAAGGTTTGTGATGAGATGAATAGCGGGATAAATCATTTTTACTGATACCTGTATATAACAATTATCAATTTTTATAATAATATCAATCTTTGTATAATAGGCTTTTTATTTGCTTATGATGAATGATTATGAAATTATCCGCACTTAGCCTTGTGCCAGTCCGTCAAGGACAAACGCATAAACAAGCCATTGAGACCATGCTCCGTGAAGCTCGCCTTGCCGATGAGCTTGGGTTTGAGCGGTATTGGATTGCCGAACATCACAACATCAAAGCCTATGCCAGCACCGCCACGCAGATTTTGGTGGGGCAGATTTTGCACCATACCGACCGCATTAAGGCAGGGGCAGGCGGGGTAATGCTACCCAATCACGCCCCGCTACTTGTGGCAGAGCAATACGGCACGCTGGCAACCTTGTATCCTAACCGTGTGGAGATTGGGGTGGGGCGAGCAAGGGGAGCTGACCCCATGACCGCCCGAGCTTTACGCAGGCAGGCGACCAACCATGAGCAAGACGTTGCCGATTTGCAAGGCTATTTTGGGGCGGAACAGCCCCATGGGGTCAATGCCATACCTGCGATGAATACCCAAGTTCCACTTTATGTGTTGGGGTCAAGCACGACAAGTGCCTATTTTGCCGCCGAGCGTGGCTTGCCTTATGTGTTTGCGTCCCATTTTATGCCCATGGAGCAACAGCAGGCGATTGCCATTTATCGCCAAAATTTCAAGCCGTCTAAGCATTGCTCCAAGCCTTATGTGATTATCTGCTGGAACATTGCCGTTGCCGAGACGGACGAAGAAGCCCATTATAACAACAGCACGCTGATTCAACTGTTTTTAAATGAACAACGTGGCATTAACATTCCCATTCAGCCCCCTGTGGCACAGATTGACTATTATTCGGCAAGCGAAGAGCGTTCTATTGCCATGCAAACGGCAGGGATTTTTATTGGTAGCAAACAGACCGTTGCCAAACAATACACCAAGTTTCGCCAAGAATTTGCAGGCGTGGACGAAATCATGTGTACGGGCTATATTTGGGACGAAGACAAAATGCACCAGTCGTATCGTTTATTTAAAGAGATTGTTGATGAGTATGAATTGATAAATGGGTAATGCGGTATGGGTAAATGCAAGACAGGCAACATTATCAATCTGCCCTATATCCACATATCACAATTATCAATTTTCCAAAATAACCCAAACCCTTTATAATACCCATATTTTCAATCATCTAGGAAACATCATGACCTATCCCACCCAATCCTACGCCGCATTTAGCCCAACCACACCACTTGCCTCACACAGTTTTGAACGCCGTGAACTGCGTGCAGACGATGTGCTGATTGACATTATGTACTGTGGCGTGTGCCATAGCGATTTGCACACCGCCCGTAACGACTGGGGCTTTACCCACACTTATCCGATTGTGGTCGGACACGAAATCATCGGACGCATTGCCAAAGTCGGCGACAACGCCCATAAATTTAAAGTTGGTGATTTGGTGGGTGTGGGCTGTATGGTGGATTCTTGCCGTACCTGCTCGCCCTGTTCGCACGGTTTGGAGCAGTACTGCGAACACGGCAACACAGGCATTTACGGCAGTCTTGACCGCCATGACGGCACGCTGACCCAAGGCGGTTACAGCACGTCTATCGTGGTGAGCGAAGATTTTGTGTTAAAAGTATCCGAAAATCTGGACACCCAAGCGGTCGCCCCGCTACTGTGTGCAGGCATTACCACCTACTCGCCCCTGCGTTATTGGAAAGTTGGCAAAGGCACCAAAGTGGGCGTGGTCGGACTGGGTGGACTTGGGCATATGGCGGTCAAACTTGCCCATGCTATGGGGGCGGACGTTACGCTCTTTACCCGCTCGCTTGGCAAATCCGATGACGCTTACCACTTGGGGGCGAGCCGTGTGGTGCTATCCACCGATGAAAATCAGATGAAGGAAGTCGCCAGCACCTTTGATGTCATCATTGACACCGTGCCATACACCCACGATTTAAAGCCTTATGTACCGACACTTGCCTTGGACGGTACGCTGGTGCTGGTCGGTTTGGTGGGCGAGCTGGAACAAACCATTAATACCGTGCCGATGATTATGGGTCGCCGTAGCATTTCTGCGTCTGTGATTGGCGGAATTGCCGAGACCCAAGAAATGCTGGATTTTTGTGCCGAGCATAATATCGTGCCAGATGTGGAAATGATAAATATGCAGGACATTAACACCGCCTATGAGCGTATGCAAAAAAGCGATGTGAAATATCGCTTTGTGATTGATATGGGGAGTTTGAGGGGGTAAGGCTCTTTGGGGAATAAGGAAACACCGCTCAGCGAATCGTTGGGCGGTGTTTTTTTATGATTTAAAAATTTAAACCACTTCAATCCAATCACGGTCGGCTAATGCCCCCAGTGCGATTTGGTGGATAAGCTCACTCGGTGCGGTGCAAAGGCTTGATAAGACACGGATTTTATAGCCCTTGGCAAGGGGCGATAAGGCGGTGTGGGTTACGCAGTTTTGGGTCATGATACCGCATACGTCCACCTGCTCAATGCCGTGTTCTTTTAAAATATCAAGCAAACCCGTGTTTAAAAAACTGTCGGCGTGGGCTTTTTGTACAAGCGGTTTGTCCGCCAAAATGTCTGCTACCGATGAATGCAGTTCTGCTCCGTGCGAGCCTTTGGCAAATAGCGGATAATCTTCCGCCATGATGTGCTGAACGCCAATGACAAGCGTGCCGTTATCGGATACGCTTTGGGCGTGTTTGGCGATGTCGCTTGCGATAGCGTCTACGTTGAACTGGTCAAATTTACCATTTGCCGAGCCAAAATATTCGTTTTGTACGTCAATGACTAATAGGGCGGTTTTCATAAAATAGCCTTAAAATTAAATGGATTTGGTGATATTTTAGGATAAGTAATATGATTTGACTATGGGCAATATTGCCATTTATCGCAAGGATTTTGCCGTTTTTATGTTTTGAAATTGTTCCAATTTTAATGAGCAAATGTTATAATGCGGTTCTATTTTATCAATTCATGGGAGTTTAATATGGAAAATTTTGTATGTTATGATATTCAAGATGTGGTTAATGATTTCTGGGAGAAAAATAAGGATGAAAAACACCGTTATAGAAGTTTTGATTTTTGTTATTCGCATTTTTATTTTTCAAAAATCAATAATAAGATTGATATTGAGAAAAGTTGTTATGTATTATGGTCTTACCTAGCAAGTTGGGGGATGCTTCGTGGGTCAAGTTTTTTATTGCAAAAAAATCCATTTTATTTAAAAGATTTGGTTGAATATATTTACAGCCAAGATATATCGGTTTGGGAAATTGATGTTGATGGTTATAATGATAATATTGAAAGAATATTAAACCTTTATGAAAACGTTAAAGAGCGTGTTATTCTAAATGCAGAAAGAGAGTTAGTGTTGGTTACAAAGATATTGCTCGGTGTATTTGCTATTATACCTGCGTATGATACTTATTTTTGTGAAACTTTTAGACAATTTTCCGATTGTAAATTTAGAAAATTTAATAAGGCATCGCTAGAAGCTATCCATGAGTTTTATTTAGCAAATAAGGATGTTATTGATGAATTGCAAACACAAGAACAAGCAAAAGTCTGTAATTTTAACGGAGATGAAACTTCTTTAAAATACACCAAAGCCAAAATCATTGATATGTATGGTTTTGAAAAAAGTTTTTCGGTAGATAAATTAAAAATAAGTAAATAATGCACACCCCACCCAAACTCACCCTATACGCCCAAAACGGCTGTAACGATTTTGTCTTTAATTTGCCATTTTCGCTGTTTCAAGCTCAAGTGGACGGCAAGGCGTTGTTTGAATTTAGCGTATGTAGCGATAGCGGTCGTGCGATTATGACCGAATTTGGGGTAAAGATTGCCGTGCAGGGCAATTTATCGCTTATGGATAGTGCCGACATCATCGTGATTGCAGGGTGGGTGGGCGATATGCCAAGCAGGGTATTTGTGGAAAAACTGCAATCGGCTCACCAAAACGGCAAAAAAATCATCGGCTTATGCTATGGCACGTTTGGGCTAGGCTATGCGGGCATATTATCAGGTCGTACGGTGGTTACGCATTGGGCAGGCGAGTGGGCATTTCGTGAGCAGTTTGCCGACATTGCCCTAGATGGCAATCGCCTGTATGTGGATGACGGCAACATTTTGACGTCGGCAGGGGCATCAGCTGGGCTGGACTGCTGTTTGTATTTTATCCGTACGCTGTATGGCGTGAGTGTGGCGAACCATTTGGCACGGGTCTATGTGTCCGCTCCACACCGTGAAGGCGGTCAGGCTCAGTTTGTGCAAATGCCTGTAACGAGCCACACCAAAGATGATAAGATTAACGAGCTCCTTGATTTTTTGAGTAAAAATCTGGCTGATACGCACCGATTGGACGAGTTGGCGGATAGGGTGCATTTGTCCAAACGAAGTTTTAACCGTCATTTTAAAAACGCCACTAACATGACCTTATCGGAGTGGCTCACCGCCAAACGCCTAGCTTATGCCCAAGAATGCCTAGAAACAAGCAATGATAATATGGAGCGTATCGCCCAAAAGGCAGGTTTTGGTACGGCGAGTAATTTGCGTATGCAGTTTAAGGATAAATTTGGCGTGTCCCCGCAAGCGTGGCGGAGAAGTTTTGGGGGTGGGTAGTATGCATTAACCCACCCCAAGCACCCCAAGCGTATCCTTTTGCACTTTTAAAATATCGGCGTGTATCGCCAATCCCTTATGTGCCAATGCTTTTGGGATAATGGCATGGTGCGGATTAACCGTGATATAAAAAGCATTGGGGAGTTGATGAGTGAGTTGCCAAAACGGTTCTTGGATAAACATCGGGGTCATTCGCCCAACGCCAAGTTCCAAAAATACGATGTTTTGACCGCCAAACTCGTCCAAAAATTCACGGATTTTGCGGTATTCGTCTTGGTATTTTTTGCCTTCCAAAAACACGGGCGAACGCACCCACGGCTCCATTTCTCGTCCACATTTTGGGCATTTGGGGATATGCTCGTCTGCCAAGCACAGGTCATTATCGATGAGTTTGTCCAACTTGGGATAAATCTCGCTGGCATCATAAATCTCATCATGACACCGCCGACTGCACTGAATATACCGCCAGTCGCCCTGAATGGCACTGACCTTATCGGTGTCAAACACTTTTTCAAATTGAAAATCCTGATTGGTTGTCATCACATGAAAAGTCTTATTTTTCATGAGTTTGGCAATGTCGGTATACGTCTCACCCACATCAGCGTCCAAAATCATGCTAATCCAATGGGCAAAAAATCCCCACCGCTCACGGCTGTTTTGATAGCGATGATACAAGCCGTCAAAACCGCTCTGATAGCCGTATTTGTCCCGAAACGCACTCATCTGACGCACAAAATGCTCATCAGGCTCATAATAATGGCGAAAACCGCTCGCCGCCGACATTCCACTTGCTCCACCCACCAAAATGGCGTCCGCTTGTGTCAATTTATCGGCAAACAGGCGAATTTTGTCGTCATACGCCAAATCCACCCCAGCAGGTGCAATTTCTGAACCAAAACTAAACCCATATCTAGACATTTAATAGCCCCTTTAACTCGCTTACAGAATTTGGCACATCATCTTCGGTTGCAAGCACGAGCTGTTTACCAAATTCTGCCAATTGTTTACTTTCATTAATTCTTAAAAACTTCTTATCCAAAGCGTCCAAACCCAGCCGATAACGGTCTAGTGCGTCTGCGTCTTTAAATAAGCGATATAAAAATAGGGCGTTTTTATTATTATCAGACTGTTTGGGAATTTCATTCATGCCAATATCATCAGGCAGGTCATGATAATAACTTGCCCAATAACTTTCTATATAAAAAGGCAATTCATATTTTTGACAATAATCTTTATAATCATCTGCCCCACGTTTGCCATGACCGATATCATAACCGTCATCAAATCGTTCGCTGTCGTGAAATACGGCGGTATGACAAAGTATGGTTTTGCTTTTATCATCAAGCCCTAATTTATCTGCTAATATCAAGGCATATAACAGTACTCGCCCACAATGATTGATACCGTGTAAATGACTGTCAAAATGAAATGCTATTTTTTGGCATAACAATTCATACCAATGGTCAAAATCATTTTGCAGGTGCTGATAAATTGTTTGATTAAAAATATTGGCGTGTAAATATTGCTGTAATGTCATCTTGTTGCCCAATCGTGAATAACACTTGCCAAATCGCCATTAACCCCCACCGACCGATTTGCGATTTCATCGGGTATCCACAGCTCGCCTTTATTGATGCTGATATAAAAGGCATTGGGATTTTGGTAGGTGTATTGCATAAAAGGTTGTTTGATGAGCTGATTTCTTATGCCCACGCCCAATTCCAATAAAACCGTATTGCCATGTTTGCCCTGTGCCAATATGTCTTGATAGGCGTGTCTTTTTTGTTGCCATGTTTTATCAAAAACAAAATGCTCATCAAGCTGAACGTGGATTTTTAATTCACCACTGCATTCTTGGCATTTGGGAATGTCTGATGTGGCAATTGCCCCATTTTCGATTTGTGCCAACTGGGTCAAAATATCCGTGCCGTCAAATACGCTTTGGCAGGTTTGGCATTCTAAATCTTTGCCTACGCCTTCAATTTCAAACAAGCGATTTTCATCAAAACCTGCTAGGCGAAAATGGTTGTCAAAATTACTGGTAACAACAAAATAATTTTTATCTTGGACAAGCTGATACAAATCATTCATCACCATAGTAACGGGGCGTTTGATGTTCATATAATGATAAAGTCTGGCAAAATACGCCCAATAATTTTCAGGCTGCCTGAAAGGATAAAAACAGCCCCGAATGATGTTATTAAAGCCAAACTTTTGGGCAAAGTCGCCAAAATGGTCATAAAAATCTTGGTTTGAGCCAAAAATATGAATGCCTTCACTAATGGATAAGCCGTTACTTGCCCCGATGATGAGCGTGTCGGCAGAGTGGATTTTGTCTAAGGCGTGCTGTAATTCATTCATAACGCATTGCTTTTTGTGGATAGTTTGGTTATTATAATTCATATGATTTTTTTAACAAGTATGCACTTTTTTGGTAGATACTATCTTTTTGGATAGTTAAAAGGATAACGAGATGACCGATTTTGTTCCGCTTAGTTTTGATGATGAAACGCCTTATTTTAATTACACCTTGTCTATTATTAACGGCAAATGGAAATTGTTGATTATTTTTGTATTAGCAAAATATGAAGTGGTGCGATACAACGAATTACGGCGACTTTTGGGTGGTACGATTACCTTTAAAATGCTGTCAAACACCCTAAAAGAAATGGAAAATGACGGCTTGGTCAATCGCAAAGAATACCCGCAAATCCCGCCCAAAGTAGAATACAGCCTAACTGACAAGGGGTTGTCTTTAATGCCTGTGGTGCGTGCGATGTGTGATTGGGGTGGGAAGAATTGTTCGGAGCATGGCGATGTGGTAAATGTGAACGGCTAAATCCCAACATTCCCAACACCGCCAAAATCGGTTACAATACCCCTTTTTATTATCCATAAAAGCACAATGACCAACTACACCACCCAAAACCTAGAAGTCCTAGAAGGGCTAGAACCCGTCCGCCGCCGCCCTGGTATGTACACCGACACCACACGTCCCAACCACCTTGCCCAAGAGGTTATTGACAACTCGGTGGACGAGGCGTTGGCAGGACACGCCAAGCACATCACCGTAACCTTGCACGCTGACGGCTCGCTGTCGGTGCTTGATGACGGACGGGGTATGCCCACCGACATTCACCCTGAATTTAAGCAGTCGGGCGTGGAGCTCATCTTGACACGCCTACACGCAGGGGGCAAATTTAGCACGGATAATTATGCCATTAGTGGCGGTTTGCATGGCGTGGGCATTAGCGTGGTCAATGCTTTATCCAAGCGTGTGGACGTGGTTGTGTGGCGAGACGGCACGCAGTATCAGATGAGTTTTGAGCATGGCGTACCGACAACGCCCCTAATCCACGAGCCGTCCCCCACCAAGAAAAAACGTGGCACACAGGTGCGATTTTGGGTAGATGAGCAGTATTTTGACAATCCCAGATTTTCAATCAAATCGCTAAAACACAACCTAAAAGCCAAAGCCGTGCTATCGGCAGGGCTAAAAATTGACTTTATTAGTGAAATTGAACCAAGTGATAGCGAAAGCTGGCAATACACAGACGGCGTGGTGCAGTATTTGACCGAACAGCTTGGCGAGCTTGCCATTATCCCTGATACGCCATTTTATTTTAGCCAAGAGCCGACAGGGGGCGAACGTGGTGGGGCGACTTTTGCCATAGCGTGGCTACCCGAATCAGGTACGCCCATTTGCGAAAGCTATGTCAACCTAATCCCCACCGCACAAGGCGGTACGCACGTCAATGGGCTACGCACAGGCATTACGGACGCACTACGTGAGTTTTGTGAAATTCATAGTCTGTTGCCCAGAAACGTCCGCCTAACCGCCGATGACGTGTGGGACGGGGTCAATTATATTTTGTCCTTAAAATTTGCCGAGCCACAGTTTAGCGGTCAAACCAAAGAACGCCTGTCAAGCCGTGAAGCGTCTCCGCTCGTGCAGACCCTTGCCAAAGACGCATTTAGTCTATGGCTAAACGCTCACCCCGACACCGCCAAAGCCATTGCCGAGCTTGCCATTAGTAAAGCAGGAAAACGGCTCAAATCCGCCCAAAAAGTTGCCCGCAAAAAAATCACCCAAGGACCTGCCTTACCGGGTAAACTAGCCGATTGTAAGGGCGAATTTAAAGACGGGGCGGAACTGTTTTTGGTGGAAGGCGACAGTGCAGGCGGTTCAGCCAAACAAGCCCGAGACCGCCATTTTCAGGCGATACTGCCTTTGCGTGGCAAAATCCTAAACACATGGGAAGTCTCACACGACACCGTACTATCTAGCCAAGAGATACACGACATTGCCATTGCCATAGGGGTAGACCCAGCGTCTGACGATTTGTCCGAATTACGCTATGAAAAAATCTGTATCCTAGCGGACGCAGACTCGGACGGCTTGCACATTGCCACGCTTATTTGTGCGTTGTTTGTCAAGCATTTTCGCTCGCTTGTGGAAGCAGGACATTTGTTTGTCGCCATGCCCCCACTGTATCGCATTGACATCGGCAAGGACGTGCATTATGCCTTGGACGATGATGAATTGAACGCCATTTTGAAAAAAACAAAATCCAAAGGCAAACCGCAAATTACCCGCTTTAAGGGCTTGGGCGAGATGAACCCCGACCATTTGCGTGAGACGACCATGAACCCCGATACCCGCCGTTTGGTACAGCTTGATATTGATGATTTTACTGCAACAAGTGGCGTTATGGATATGCTTTTGGCAAAGAAACGAGCGTCCGACCGCAAGGCGTGGCTAGAACGCAAGGGCGATTTGGCGGATTTGGCGGTATAAGATGACCGCTTGCCCCATTTTGTCCGCCTTGTCTGCCCTAAATGACGTGCCTTATCCTTTATATGTGGCGTGTAGTGGCGGGCGAGATTCGCTCGCTCTGGCGTATGGCTGTTATCTGTTGTATCAGCAGGGTAAATTGGACAGGCTGCCCACGCTCCTGCACGTTCATCACGGTATGCAACAGGCAAATGACGACTGGGCGAGACTGGTGGGAGCGTGGGCGGACGAGCATGGATTTGACTGGCAAATTCTGCCTTTAACACTGACCAAAAAAACCGAAACATCAGCACGCACCGCCCGTTATCAAGCACTCATGGGGGCGATGACAGATGATGGCGTGCTACTGGTGGCTCATCATGCCGATGACCAAGCCGAGACGGTGCTTATGCGACTGATTAATGGAGCAGGCGTGCAGGGCTTATCAGGCATGAGAGCATGGCGAGCCAAAACCGTACAAGGGCGGACGATGAGCCTACATCGCCCCTTGCTCGGTGTGTCTCGGCACGAGATTACCGCATTTGCCCACGCCCACGCCTTGCCCTATGTGGACGACCCGACCAATGAGATGACCGACAACGCTCGCAGTCTTATCCGTAATGACATCTTACCACGCCTAACCGCCCTAAACCCCAAGGTTCGCCAAAACATCGCTCGCACCGCACATCTCATGAATGACGCTTACGCACTCATCAGCGAAACGGTGTTTGAATTGGTTAAAAAATGCACCCTTGATACGACCCACACGCCTTTTGTGAGCTGTTTGGACATTCATGCATTACGCACGCTGTCGGCACATGAGCAGTCGGCGGTGGTGCGGTTTTTTGTGCAAGCGGATAACCCCCTACCGCCCAGCTATCAGACCGTCAGCGATACCCTAGCATTGACCGCTCGTGATGATGGCGACCATAGCACACAGATTTTTTGGCAAGGCGGTGATGATGGCGATGACGTGAATGGTAATGGCAGGGCGGTGGTGCTGTGCCGTTATAAAAATGCCCTGTATCGCTATCATCACGAGCTGTGGTTGTTATTACAAAATGAGATGAGTGATGATAAAATCGCCCTAAATTCATCTAAAATTATCCTAAAACAAAACGCCACATTTGCCATTTTTATGGATTTTCATGATGGTTTGCGTGAATTGTTGATGGATAAATCGGCTTATATTCGACCTGTTCGCCGTGATGAGCGGTTGCGGATTTATGAGCCGTATATGGATAAGGACGGTCAAACCCACATCGGCTTTACCAAATTAAGCGGTAAAAAACTCTACCAACGCCTAAGCATTCCCACATGGCACCGTGCTAATCTGTGGGGGCTGTATGTCCATGATGAGATGGTGCTTGTGATGAGCATGGATAAGTGGTGGCTGACTGACAGTGCTATGTTCCATGCCTTGCGTGGGGCGTTTGATGATGGACGGTGGGGGCGGACGTTGCTTGTGGTGGATAGAGTGTGAAAGTTTTGCACAATTGGGGCATTTCATGTAAAATGGCGGATTGGTTAGAATTTTAAAAGAGTGATAATAGGACAATACATGACGGACTTTCACGCATTACAAAATAAAACGGTGGTATTCATCGGTGGCGGTAACATGGCAGGGGCGATGATTGGGGGGTTATTGACCGCCAAACGTTGTCATGATTTGACCTTGACCGTTGGCGTGTCGGACAAAAATACCGATAAGAGAGAATGGTTCGCCAGTCAAGGCGTATTGACCGCCACACCTGACACCGCCCATGAACTCATCACAAAGGCGGACGTGGTGGTGCTTGCCGTTAAGCCCCAAGTGCTGATGGACGTTGCCCCAAGCCTTGCCCCATATTTGGCGGATAAGCTCGTCTTGTCAGTGTTGGCAGGCGTGCCATGTGCGACACTCCAACGAGCCTTAGGCTGTGGGCGTGTGGTGCGTGCCATGCCAAACCTACCGTCTGCGGTGGGAGCAGGGGCGACAGGGCTGTATGCCGATGAGACGGCAAGCCCGTCCGATAGGGACGTGTGCGAGGCAGTCATGACAAGCTGTGGCATGGCGGTGTGGGTGGACGATGAGACCAAACTGCACGCTGTTACGGCGGTGGCAGGCTCTGCTCCTGCGTACTTTTTTTATGTGCTAGAACACATGACCGCCCAAGCGGTGGCAATGGGGCTGACTGCCGATGATGCTCATCGTTTGGCGGTGCAAAGCATGATAGGGGCAGGACTGCTTACCAAAGATGGCGACCCACAGGCACTGCGTATGAGCGTAACATCAAAAGGCGGAACGACCGCACAGGCGTTGGCTTCGTTAGAGCGTGATGACGTCGGCGGTGCGTTTGGGCGGGCGATGGTGGCGTGCTATGACAGAAGTGTGGAGCTGGGTGGATTGTTTGATGATAAATAATTTAAATTTTACTTCATTCCCAACTTAAAATAGCAACTTATTAATTTTTTAATCATTATTTTGGATTGTAGGGGTAGTTTATTTGCCCTTGATAAATCAATTTAAAAGGTGCGTGGTACACACCTTACCATACTAAAATTTAATCACAATTTGCCAATATTATTTAACCCACATCATTTTAACAATGACTGATGATAGAAACTACCACTTATGAATGAACCGATTACCATTATTTTTAATGTCGTTGTCAATTTTGCCTTAATCATTTGTTTTTTAAGGTTTATGTTTCAGTTCGCTGAGATTGACCCCAAGCACCCTTATGCCAAAGTTACCTACATGCTCTCGGCAGTGGTTACGCTGTTTGGGCGGATTTTTCCTGACTTGGGTAAGGGGCGATTTAGCACATCGGCGGTGGTGCTGATGTTGCTTTTGACTTTTATCAAGATTGCAGGCATGGCGAGCATTTTGGGTAAGCCCATGACCCCGCTTGTACTGTTTTTTAGTGGCAGTTTGACAGCGATACTCTCGCTCATTGACATGTTTCAGTACATCGTGCTTGCATCGGTCATTCTAAGCTGGGTCATCATGCTGTTTCAGGTCATGCACCCACTCATGGAGCTTATCATGCAGATGGCAGAGCCGATTGTTGCCCCATTTCGCAAAATCACGCCCAATCTGGGCATGCTTGACTTTTCGACATTGGTTGCCATTTTGGTGTTGGCACTTTTGGAGATGGGCATTCGCATTGTGGGCGGTAATATCTTGTCGGCATTGGTGTAGGCTCGCCTTTGATTTTTACATTTATATAAAAATCAGCACATAAAGTACACAATACCTTGCCCAAATTTTGTTAGAATAAAGCTAAGTTTAAGGACTTACCATTCATTTATTTACTTTGGACTATTTTTGGAGAATGCCATGTTAGACAATGCCGACCACACCATGAACGACCTATTTGCTCAGCTTGGTCTGCCAAATTCAGACAGTGAGATTGATGCTTTTATCAAGGCAAACCAACTGCCAGAAGGCGTAACCTTAAAAGAAGCTCCGTTTTTTGATGAACAGCAGCTCATGTTTATCCAAGAAGAGTGGAAATTGGATGCTGTGTGGGCGTTGGTGATTGATGAGCTAAACACTCGTTTACATGAAGACAATAAGCCTGCTTGATTTAACCACTTTATCTAAATGATGTTAAACACCGTTTTATGCGGTGTTTTTCGTTTTTGGAATAAGCAATGACTTATCGTGCATATCACTTTTTGGGTAAAGTTTGCGATAATTGCCCACGTTTTTATGATTTGGAATAAGGGCAGTTCATGCTATCACAGTTTGATAATAATGATTGGATTATCATTGTCTTTTTTGTGCTTGGGGCGTTGTTGCATGGGATTACCGGTTTTGGTTATCCCATTGTCGGCACGGCAATTATTGCCAGTTTTTATGAATTAAAAGTGGCGGTGGCGATGGTGGTTGTGCCGTGTATTGTCTTAAATCTCATCATGCTACGTACAGGCGGGACGATTATTGGCAATACCCTAAAATACGGCAAAGAGTATTTTTGGCTGTTTTTGACAAGTTTTATCGGTGGGATTATTGGTGTTAAGCTGTTATTGCTATTCCCAGAGAGTTATTTAAAAATTTTTTTGGGTGTTACACTGATTTTTTATGTCATTACCCAGTACACCAAATATCGCATTAAATTTAAAAAAGACAATCTTACGATGGCAATTTTTGGGTTTATTGCAGGGGTTATCGGCGGTGTTACCAATGCCATTGTGGCGTTTTTGATGGTTTATTTGTTGGGGACTGACCGCACCAAACATGAGATGGTGATTGTTAATAATATCAGCATTTTGATTACCAAGATTATTCAAATCGTCATGCTTGCCCCTGTGATTATTGGGTTTAGCAATAAGCAAATGTGGCTACTTGGCATTGTGATTTTTATTTCGCTATTTTTTGTGTATATCGGCTCATATATTAGAAATAAACTCTCCCAAGAGATTTTTAATCATGCCATTGCTGTGATGTTGCTGGCGTTGGGCGTTTATGCGTTGTGGCAGGGCATTCGGATTTTATAAAAAGCTTGAAAACAAAAAAACGGTTCAATGTTGAACCGTTTTTTATGCTTGTACGATGACTTAGAAACGACTGCTTAGGGTAAGCTGTACACGGTCGCCATCTGACTTTTCGCTTTTAAAGTAGTCATAATCTAGGCTGACTCGGTTTCTTGGGTCGATCTGATAGCTGGTGCCAACGCTGGCTTGGATTTTGTCTTTGCCAGTCTCCCATGCATCAAAAGCGACATCGGTGTTGGTGCCTGAGTAAGCACTGGTAACGGTGGCGTCTTGTTTAAAGACGTTGTCGTATTGTAGTCCTGCTTGGACTTGCCATTGGGGGCTGATTTGATACTGGGTATCTACACCAATGGTGCCTTGCCAACGGGTGGCATCGATGTCTTTGACTACCACAACACCGTCATCAAAGTGGGTATTGTCATGCTGATATTGATGATAGCTGACCCCGATGTATGGCTTGATGCTGGCGTTGGGGCTTAGAGCGTGTGATGTGCCAAGGTGGATACCGCCAGCATAGAGCTGACCGTCATATTTTTGTTTGGCACGGGTGTTGTTTTTGGCATCACTGCCCAACACACCTGCTTTTGCCCATAGGGTGCCTTTGATGTTGTTACCTACATCGCCATTAACACCCACAGTTACGGCGGCGACGTCTGTTTTGATGTTGTGATTGGTGTTGCCGTTTTGCTCATCCAGTTCAAGGCGACCTAGGTCAAGCTGTAAACCTAAGCCAAAACGCTCGCCTGTTTTTGCCACGCCAATGCTTTGGTTTCGAACTTCACGCTCGCTTTGACTGCTTGGCAGGTCAAGCTCATATTCTTGATAGGTGCTTTGTAGCCACACGCCATTGGGGGTGTCTGCCATGTTTTTGGCAAAATTGGTCGCTTGGGTGCTACTTTGCTCGATGGCGTGGACGGCGTTGTTGGCATAAAAAGCAGGGTCAAGGGCAAATAAGGCTTCGTTATATCTGTCGCCAATCACGGCAGGCGTGCCAGATGTGTTAAGCAAGGATTTGTTGGTTGCCATTGACATTTTGTTGGCAAAACCTATGGCAAAGGCTTTCTCGTTGGTGGTAAGTGTGCCTGCATCATCTTTGGTATCTAGTTCGCTAAGCACTTTGTCTATGTTTTGCTCAACCATACGTCGCCCGATGCTGACATTGCTACCACTGCCCATGTTGGTCAGTTTGTTGCGTTTGGCACTGACGACCACATCAGTTTTGGTGGTGGCATCAGGCGTGGTCTTGCCATCGGTGCCGACTGTGCCACTGTATTCGGTTTTGATGATGCTAAATAGGGCGTTGCTGGATGTGACGGTGTCAAAAGTACCGCTTAGCTCGCCTGCTCTTAGCACGGTGCTTTTTGAACCGGTCTCTTTGATGAGTCCATCTTGGATTTCATCATACAAGTCCAGCGTGCCGTCCAAAGTGGCTTTTTCGGTAACGGTCAAAAGATTACCAAATTTGGCTTTAAAGGTGCTGTTGCCATCCATGGTATAAGTGCCATGAATGCTTAGATTGCCTTCGTTATTGACCGTACCACCGGTTTGTCTGACGTTGCCCGTTGTGTCATAGCCTGTCAGCTCGCCACCTGTGACATTGATGACTGAGTTGCCGTTATTGCCGTTGATTTCAAGGGTGCCATCAGTAATGACGGTATCGCCCTTGTAAGTGTTATTACCTGTTAGGACAAGTTTGCCATCACCTGCTTTGGTAAAGCCGTATTTGCCTTCGATGTTGTTAGAAAAAACAGAAACGGTATCTTTGCCACTGACGTCCAACACGACATTATTCCAATAAAAACCACCATAGCCTTGGGTGGCAGCAACCGTATCTAACAGACCCCAACCAGTTTGCAATGTGATGTTT
The DNA here is from genome assembly GCF_015223095.1 of Moraxella sp. K127. Lineage (NCBI taxonomy): Bacteria > Pseudomonadati > Pseudomonadota > Gammaproteobacteria > Moraxellales > Moraxellaceae > Moraxella > Moraxella sp. K127. The sequence goes on from NZ_JADFBZ010000044.1 coordinate 22,257, forward strand.
TTGCCGCCGATATTATCAATGGCGTTACGCTCTTGCCATGGTGTCTCAGCTTTTTGAAGGATGATTTTGTTGCCTTTGTCATCAGTGGTTTCATAAATTGGTTGTTTATCATTAATCTTTGACTCTTTTACTGGCACAAGAGATAAATATGTGGCACTTCTTTTTTTGATGTCATCAAAATCCTGAGCGGTGCTAAGTAAGGTCTGTACCAGATTTTCATTTTTCATCCAAGGATAAGCCCCTTTGACCAATAGGGCTGTGCCTGTAACACGAGCTGTGGCAGGAGATGTACCTGCATAAAGCTCTAATTTACCCTCGTTATTATGGCTGTAACTTGTGGATGGTGCTGCCAGACACCATGTGGCGGCTTGACCACAGTAATTGGCATGGGCAAAATCTTCACGAGGTGATGACACTGCCAAAAAGCCCTTTTTAAAGATGGGATTAAGCTCAGGAATGAGTCTTTCTCCGTAGGTTGTCTCTTTGGTCTCATTGCCTGTGGCGTGGATGAGTAGAGCATCTCTATTGACAATCAGCTCATGAATGGCTCGAACCTGCGGATGTTCACTGTTTTTGGTGTCGCCATCAGGGGTATGCTTTTTGGCGGTGTTTAGCCATATATTATCACTTTCGTTGGCACCTGGTGTGTAGCCCCATGAGTTATTAAAAATCTGGACGCCGTGAGTTTTGTTCAGTTTTAGCATGGCGGTGAATTCATCGCCTTCATTGCTTTTATCGCCATCGGTATAAGCGTGAATGGTGGCATTGGTCATGCCGTTATTACCTGCGATGATGGCTGCCATCTTAGAGCCGTGTGAATCGACAGGTTTGTACTGTGCATAAGACAGGTGATTGGCACAGCGGTTGCTGGCAGAACAATCCACTAAGTTGGTGCCACTCAGATTGGCTCCGACAAGGTCGGGGTTGTCAGGATTGACCCCTGTGTCTATCACGCCCACACCAAGCGACGTGGTGTCGATGGCGGTTTTTAGCTCATGGAGTTTGTTGGCGTATTGTTGTTGGTTGAGTCCATAAAAAATCTCTGTTTTGTTGCCAGCGGTTCTGTTCTTATTTTTAACCCACAAATCCATATCAGAGTAGCCAGTGATTGTCTCTGAATGGGCGATAGGCTGAGCGATGTTGGCGTGACGCTCATAAGTGGGCTGTTGTTTTTTGATGACATCATCATCCGTGGGGGCGACATAGGCACGAGCTTCGGTGATGGCGATTTGCTCGGCAACGGCTTCTGTCTGTGCTTTTATCGCTTTGGCACGGTTTAGTGCTTCTTCGGCAGTCGCCACAGCGGTTTTGGCGGCATTGATGGCATCATTATCAGAGCTGATGGCTTGGGCATCTGCAAGTGCTTTTTTGGCATCCGTTAGGGCTTGTTCTGCTTGGGCTTGGGCTTGTTCTGCTTGGGCTTGGGCGGTATTGGCGGTGCTTTGAGCGTTTTGAGTGGTGACCAAGGCATTTGCCTGCGTGGTGGCAGTATCGGCAGTTTGTTGGGTGGCGTCTAGCCCATCCATGACATTACTTGCCTGCTGATGGATGGCTGTGGCGTTGGCGACGATGGTGTTGATTTTGTCGTTGTTTTGGTTGTTTTGTTCGGCGTTGTGATTGTCAATGACGCTTTGTGCCTGTGTGATGATGTCCCCTGCTTGTTGTTCGGCTTGTTGAGCCTGTGTTAGGGTGGCATTAGCGGTGTTTAGAGCGTTCTGAGCACGGCTGATGGCATCTTGGTTGCTCGTGGCTTTGGCGGCATCCAAGGCACTTTGGGCTTGGCTGATGGCATGCTGGGCAGTATCAGGGCTGTCTGCTTGGGTTTGGGCTTGTTTGGTTTGAGCATTTGCATTGCCCAGTGTGTTGGTCGCTGTCTTATTGGTGGCGATGGCAATGTCAATTTGGGTGTTGGTCTGTGCCAACTGTTTTGCTGCTTCTTGGGCACGTCTGGCGGCCTCTTCTTCGGCTTTTTTCTTAGCCTCTTCTTGGGCTTTTGCTTGTTCAGCGTTTAGGTGATTTTCCTTAGCGATGCGTGCCTGTTCTAACAGTTCATTAGCCTGTACTTTGGCAGCTTCAAGTTCGGCAAATAACTGCTTGGCATGAGCCTGCTTTTGGGCTTCAAGTTTGGCAAGTTCCGCTTTTTTGGCATTATCGTTGTCAAGCCCTGCTTGATATTTTTGTTTGGCAAGTGATTGAGCTTCTTTTTCAATTTCTAGCCAAGCGTGGTATTTGTTATTGATGGTATTTTGCAGGTCGTTTGCTTGATTGGCAAGTTTGGCATCGGCGATTTGAGCGGTCTTTATCGCTTCTTTGGCATGTTTGATGGCATCGCCGTAGACGTTTTTTGCAAGTTCGGCACGCTTGTGTGCTTCTTTGGCACTGATGGCAAGTGGGTCGGCATGATTGATGATGAGATTGGCATGTCGTGTGGCATTCATGTCATCATCAATGGCACAGCCTGTGGCACTCATTGCCACAAAAACCGATACGGCAAGGGGTCTTAGGATAAAACGATGGTTGATGTTCATACAATTACCTATGTATACAAAATGAATGTTTACAGACCATTCCATTGTAACACTTTTTGGTCGCTTTTGTAAAAAAGATTAAGTCAATTTAAGTGCATTCTTTGTATAAAATGACTAAACATGGGCAAAATCCATCATGATACGCCATTTTTACGTTTATTTTCCAAAAATAGCATGTCCACCATCACAAGTCCCATACCGCCCATGATCGCCATGTCCGCCACATTAAACACAGGATAATGCCACATATTGGCATAATGAACATGAATAAAATCAATCACATGACCATATAAAAAGCGGTCAATGACATTGCCAATTGCCCCACCTAACACCAAAGCAAGCCCCCATGCCAAAATTTTGGCATTTTTGGGAATTTTGCGAAGGTAGACCATGATAAATGCTGATACCAAAAGCCCCAACACGGCAAAAAACCACTTTTGCCAACCGCCTTGATTGGCAAGAAAGCTAAACGCCGCCCCACGGTTGTAGGCAAGCGTCCAGTTTAAAATCGGCTCAATGACGCTTACGCTATTGCCTTCTACCACAAGCCATTTTTCAAAAAAAATCTTGGTCGCTTGGTCAAGGATAAGTACGACAAGCCCAATAAGATAATAAAGCGTGGCTTTATTGGCGTTGGGCTGTATCGGTGGGGTGGTGCTGTTTTGGGTATTTTCTGACATAATAAAAATTTCTTAAAGTTTTTGGGTGATAAGGTGTGTCATCAAGCATTTCTTTTTTGGCAATAAAATAAGTCATTATCCGTTTATTTTTTGCCTTGCTTTTTAATGGGGCGTAGGTGCATATTACGCACCTTACTATCATAAGGGCGAATTACAATTCGCCCCTTGTAATTA
>NZ_JADFBZ010000045.1:0-23416 GCF_015223095.1 Moraxella sp. K127
AGCACTTTTTCATTTTGTAGAGTGTATCATCTGCAATATATTCCCCACTTTATCCAAACATTCTTGATATTCACTCTCTCTATCCGATTTTATCGTAACACCGCCCCCTGCCCATAATTCTGTCTTTTGCCATTTTTGCAACGTGCGAATGAGTACATTCCAATTGCCCGTACCGTCAAAATTCATATAGCCCATGGTTCCACAATATGCCCCACGGGGGGATATTTCTAATTCATGGATAATCTCGCACGCCCGTTTTTTTGGTGTGCCTGTGATTGACCCTGCGGGCAAACTGCCAAATAAGACTTCTAGGCTATGCACGTCCTTTAATTGGGCGGTAATGGTGCTAACCATGTGATGTACGTTTTTAAAACTTTCAATGGCAAAGCGTTTGGGCGTATTTACCGTGCCGATATGGGCGTATTTACCCAAATCATTTCTCAGTAAATCCACAATCATTAAATTTTCGCTAATGTCTTTTTCGCTGTTTGCAAGTTCATTTTTTAATTCATTGTCTATATCAGCGTTATCATGGCGTGGGCGTGTGCCTTTTATGGGTTTGGTGATGATATGAATATTATTTTCTATTTTATAAAATTCAAAAAACAATTCAGGCGATACCGATAAAATTTCAAATTCACCTAATTTTAAAAACCCTGCAAATGGGGCGTTGATTTTGTCTTGCAAATGGGGCAAATAGCTGGCTAAATTATCCAAATTTGCTTGCCATTTTTGGGTAAGGTTAATTTGATAAGTATCGCCTGCCTTGATATATTCTTGGGTTTGGTTAAAGGCGTTTTGATAATCTTCTTTTTTCCATGATAAGATAAATTGGGCAGGTGTTGGTTTTGGTAATTGTTTATTTAATAACTCAGTTAAATTATTTTTTATTTCATCAAAAATATCTTTATCAGCATTGATGCCAATCAAGTCAAATCCATATTCACACGGCTTAATATAAATGTCATAATGCCCAAAATAAGCACAAGGCTGGTTGGGTTTGATAGCGATGTTGGGATTCAATTCATGAGCCGATAGGTCATAACCGATAAAGCCCATTAAGCCATGTGTATAGTCGCCTTGATGTGTGGGGCTTGGGGTGTGGGCTTGGCAGTAGGCGATAAGCTCGTTTTGCCAATCGGTGTAGGTGGCGGTGTAGGTGCGGTTGTCGTTTTGGCGAGTTTTTTTGTGAATGGATAAGTCATTTACAAAGACGGCAGCCCACGAAACAGCAGGACAAATGCCAATGACGGGGCGATGAGCGTTGTGCAAAAAACACACCTGCCAATTGGGGCGGTGCGTGGCGATGAGTGCTACAAGCTGGCTTGGGGTGTGCGTGGTGGTAATGGGGTGTGTGAGCATTTTTAAACGGGTAGAGAAAAAGGGGGATTTTAAAGGAAAATGGGAAAAAGGGAAAGGGGTTTGGTGTTGATTTTGAGTTTGACAAGGGGTAGTATGGGCGATATAATGCAACTAAATACAGTTACAAGGCAAGCCATGACCAAAAAAGATAAGCTAAAAGCCAAGTTGCAGGGCGATATTAGCACCTTTGTGTTTAGTGATTTGGTAACGCTATTATCACAATTTGGCTATGAAATGCACGAGCGGGCAGGGTCAAGGGTTGTTTTTATTCATACCGATGACGACAGCGACCGCATTCACTTGCACAAACCCCACCCTGAAAATACCATTAAGGGTGGAACATTAAAAGCAGTCAAAGCCTATTTGAGCGAAAAAGGTTATTTTGACGAACCCCAAACCGAACCAATCAACGAACCAAAATTAGACAAGGAACCAAGCGATGATGACTTATAAAGGCTATGTGGGCGAATTTGAACTGGATAATGATGATGAGATGTTTTATGGCAAACTCATCGGTATCAATCAGCTTGTTACCTTTGAAGCGGACAACGCCCACGACCTAAAACAGGCGTTTTATGACAGCGTGGACGATTATTTGGCGTTTTGTGATGAGCAGGGGATAGAGCCTGACAAGCCATTTAAAGGGTCATTTAATGTACGCATTGACAGCGAGTTGCACCGCCGTGCTTATATGGCAAGCCGTGATAGCAGTTTAAATGCTTTTGTGGGGCAAGCCATTAGCGAAAAGTTAGGGCGAATGTCGGTGTCTGTTTGATAGGTTTAAATTTTGTGGGGGTTTATTTGTTTAAAGGTAATATTTTAGACTACCACCGATTTTTACACCGTCCAATCTTCCACCGCCAAATCGGTAATACGCTCAAACTCCCTACTGTTGCGAGTAACCACCACCGCCCCCACCGCTAGGGCGTGGCTTGCTATCCACAAATCATTATTGCCAATGGGCATGCCTTTGGTTTTTAGGGCATTTGCCCATTTGCCATAATGGTCGGTCATCTTGGGGTGTGATGACAGCACAGGGATAAGTTTGGCTAAGTTTTCAAAATCTTGTTTGGCTTTTTTAGGGTCTTGGCTGCCGTACGCCCCTTTTAATAACTCTCCATAAGTAATAAAACTCATGCAAAGCTCGTGCTTACCTAACATTCGGTTGATTTTTTCACGCACGGCAGGTGGTTTATTTTTGATAAAATAAATCAGCGTGTTGGTGTCAAGCATATATTTCATAAGGCTTCTCGCTCTTGGGGCGGTTCGTTGTCCCTATCTTCTATGGCACGAATGACATCTTCATCAAAGCTGGCAAATAATTCAAACAACTCATCGCCAAGCCCTTTTTGTGGCATGGGTTGTCGCAAAATCAAATCGCCATTGTCCGCCTTAATAATTTCTACTGTATCCACGTCAAAGCGAAAATCGGCAGGGATACGCACGGCTTGGCTATTGCCACTTTGAAAAACACGAGTTAGCATTTTGCCCCCTTGTATATACTTAATTTTGTATATATTAGCATAAAAAAGCCCATGATGACAATGGGCTTTATGTTGGGGTTGTTGCCGATTTTAACCTTTAAACTTCCTAACAACCAACGCCGAATTTGTCCCACCAAAACCAAAACTGTTGCTCATGGCGGTGTTAATCTCGGTTTGACGTGTGGTCTGGACGATGTCAAAAGGCTTGGCTTTTTCGTCCATGTCGGTAATGTTAATGCTTGGGGCGATAAAGTCGTTGTTCATCATCAGCACGCAATAAATCAGCTCTTGCACGCCCACCGCTCCTAGGCTATGCCCTGTCATGGATTTGGTTGAGCTAATGGGCGGGGTTTTGTCCGCACCGCCAAACACGTCTGCAATGGCGGACAGCTCCGTGATGTCGCCAAGCGGTGTTGATGTGCCGTGCGAATTGACATAATCCACCGTATCAAGCCCTGCCTGCGACAAGGCGATTTGCATACAGCGAGTTGCCCCTTCTCCGCTTGGGGCGACCATTTCCGCTCCGTCTGATGTTGCTCCATAGCCCACGATTTCCGCCAAAATGTTCGCTCCACGAGCCTGTGCGTGTTCTAAGCTCTCCACGACCACCATACCACCACCGCCTGCGATGACAAAGCCGTCTCGGGTGGCATCATACGGGCGACTTGCAGTGGTGGGCGTGTCGTTGTAGCTCGTACTCATCGCCCCCATCGCATCAAACATACACGACTGCGTCCAATGCTCGCTCTCTGCTCCCCCTGCGATGACCATGTCCGCCTTGCCAAGCTGAATTAGCTCCATGGCATGACCGATACAGTGGCTAGACGTGGCACAAGCGGACGACAGCGAATAGCTAATACCCTTAATTTTTAGCCCTGTGGCAAGCGTGGCAGACACCGTGCTACTCATGATTTTTGGCACTGCCATTGCTCCCACGCCACGAAGCCCCTTGGCTTTCATGTTATCCACCGAGCCGACCACATCTGCCGTGTTTGCCCCGCCTGAGCCTGCCACGACCGCCACACGCACGTTATCTGCCACATCATCAAGGGACAGACCTGCGTTATCTATGGCGGATAAGGCGGACACATAGGCGTATAGGCTTGCGTCTGACATAAAGCGTTTTAGCTTGCGGTCAATGCCTGACACATCAAGCGTGCTTTGGTCAATCGAGCCTGACACGCACGATTTAAAGCCATTATCGGCATAGCTTTGGTTAAAGATAATGCCTGATTTGCCGTTTTTTAGGTTGCCTGTAACGGTGGCTAAGTCATTGCCAATATTTGAGACAATGCCCATGCCTGTGATGACGACTCTTTTCATAAATATTTTCCAAAATGTTTACAAATGTAATGCTGATATTGTAACAAATTATGACTTAAAAAGGTAAAATTTTCAATCAAATTTATCATACACACCAAAAAGGGCAAAAAAGAGCATAAAAAACGGCGACCGTAGCCACCGTTTTATTGTCAAATAATCCCTAAAAAGGCATGTCATCATCTGCCACGCCACTGGCTGACGGTGGGGTTACCGCTTTGGGGGCGGGTTTGTCGCCCATGAATGGATTGGCTCCATTTTGGGTGGGGGCGTTATCCTGACCGCCTTGCCCAGTTTGACCGCCTTGATTGGCATTTTGGTTCATGCCTTGATTGGCGTGCTGTGGGGCTTGCCCGAAGCCTTGATTGGGGTTGTTATTTTGGTAGTTTGGGGTATTTTGCCCAAAGCCATTTTGGGGCTGATTATTAAAGCCGTTTTGATAGCCACCTTGTTGCGGTGCACTGCCACCAAAGCCATTATTGCCTTGATAACCGCCATGTTGACCGCCTTGGTTGCCCCATTGGTTATTTTGTTGGTTGTTGTAGCCACCGCCAAAGTTGCGGTTGTTGTGGCCTTGATTGCCCTGCCAGTCGCCACCATTGTTATCACGTCTGTCAAGCATTTGCATTTGATTGGCTCGCACTTCGGTGCTATAACGCTCTATGCCTTGTTGGTCGGTGTATTTGCGAGTGTGCAGACTGCCTTCGATATAAACAAGCGACCCTTTGCGTAGGTACTGAGCAGCAATCTCGCCCAGACGGTTAAATAGGCTGATACGGTGCCATTCGGTTTGCTCTTTTTGCTCGCCTGTGTTTTTGTCTGTCCAGCGGTCAGAAGTCGCCACGTTAATACTGGTCAAGCTACCGCCATTTTGGAATTGACGTACTTCTGGGTCTTGACCCAAACGACCAACGATAATCACTTTATTAATACTTGCCATGATAGTCACTCAACTTTTGATGTTTAAAAATAATGATTTGATTAGTTCATAAACTAAGATAAATTTGTTTTAAATAAACGGTTAAATTCACATATTTAGCGTTACGATATTTTCACTAAATGGATTTGCTTTTTGGTTTTGTCTTTTGGCATGCCATCGCTTTTATTTGTGCATTGTGTTGCCATTATCTGATGTCATCGATGACTAATTAAAATAAGTCAGAATAAGATATCCTGACTTATTTATTTGCAGTCAAGGTAGGGCGTGTTGAACATTGATAACATTTTATAAAAATGAGATAAAACTTATTGTTTTGTCAATTTTTGCATGAAAAATGGATAAATCTTGTTTTTCATCGTCAAAATCCTTGTTGATATTTCAATATCAACTGCGGACTTTTCCTTGAAAAACGGGCGATTTTTCTCATTTTTCATTGCAAACACCAAAGGCAGGCACGCCCTAATAATCTCTTATCTTGTTTTACTGCTTATTTTACTTTGTAGTCTTCTAGTTTTTTGCCTTTGGCTAGGGCTTCTTCTAACCAACCTGGCTTACGACCACGACCTGCCCAAACGTTTTTAGGGTTTTGTGGGTCACGGTAAGCAACAGACGCTTCTTTGTGAGCTTTTTTGCCTACTTTTAGAATCTCTTCGATGGTGGTGCCGTTTTCTTTGGCAATTTGTTTAAATTGCAAGTAAGCATCTTTTAGACCTTGGGCTTGCTTTTGTTTGATTTTGGCTTGGGCATCTTTGGTAAGTGCTTCTAGCTGTTCTACGCTAAGTGCGTCAATATTTACATTAGACATGGTATTTCCTCTTTAAAATAACCGTGGAATAATCAAAGGCAAATCCATCAATGTGCATACATCAATACGTCCGATGATTATTGGTGGTGCCAGTTGGGATATTTTAGGTTTATTAAAAATAAATTTAAAATATCTCTATTTAAAAAGATAAAAACGCTGATTTTTATCGCATGATTATATTAACACATTTTATTTTAAAAATACAAATCATTTATTCGCCTTTTTGGGGCTTTTTAACACTTTTTTATCAGTTTTGACAAATTGGGCATTATCGATATTATCAATGACCGCTTTATCAGGACTGTGATATTCATTAAGTAGAGATGTAGAATGATAAGGCACTAAGGCAGACGGCACAACTGATTTGGCGGCGTCAATGTGCTTAATAGAATCATCAAAAAAGATATGCGGAGCAAATGTTTTTAATACCCTTGTTTTTTCAATACCGCCCAAGAAAAACGCCAAATCCACATCCACCCCCCATTCCCTTAATGTCTTAATGGCACGCATGTCGGCAGGGGCATTACGAGCGGTCACAAGGGCGATACGAATCGGGTTATGGGTGCTGTCTAGGGTGTCGTGGGGCAGGCTCTTTTGTAGGGCGGAGAGCTTGATTAAAAAGTCGGCATAAGGACCTTTGTCAATGGGCAAATCCGCCATGCTCTCTTCACGATGATGAAAGGCTTGTAGCCCCTCTTGTTTGAACACCAGCTCGCCTGAGTCGTCAAACAGCACCGCATCCCCATCAAAGGCAATGCGAAGCTGTTCGGTGTCCAGCTCCAATATCTCCACAGGCGTGGCATCCAGCACCGCACAGGCACACAGGCGAGCATCGGTGACGGCTTGGGCATCATCGACGTTGGTCGTCAAAAACAAATCCACATCAAAATCATCAATATAGTCCGCCACACTCGCCCCCGAGATGAATGCCGAGCGAGTAATACCCAAACCATGCGTGCGTATGGCGTTTAGCACTTGTATGCCTAGGTCGGGGGTGGATTTTGAGACGATGACGACTTCGACAAAAGGCGACTCATCGTGGTAGTCTTTGGGCGGTTGGTATTTGTTTAGGTTTAGCAGGGCTTCGATGAGTGGGTAGCCTGTCCCTTTTTGTAATGGCTCGTTTTCGACCGATTTCATGTAGTCGCTAAACCGAGCAGATGCGGTGGCTTTGTCTTCTGCCAAAAAGCGTTTTAACATCTCATCATGCTCTTTTAGGTCAAATAATGCCGTCGCTGAGATTGCCACGATGAGTGTGTTTGAAAAATTAACCGCCATGATAAAGTCCTAGTTTTAAATAAATGTAAGGCATGGTTTTAAGCTTTGTTTATGATGATTAAATAGTTTTTAAAGGTTGTTTAAAAAAGAAATGAATAGGTAAAAGCATTTTCTTTGTTAATATGATTGATGTATGGATTTTAAATATGCAAAATCCTACCAAATACCATTTGCCTGTTATATTTATCCATCATGTCCATCTATCATATTCAATTTAATCCATTCAAAACAACCATTTTAAATAACCAACACCTGCCCCAAAAGCAAAAACCCATCCACAGGACAGGCTTTTACCAAATCATCTTTATGGCAAAATAAAATAACTGCAAACAGCAAACCAGCGACAAGCCCCACACCACCGAGCGAAAGGTCGCCAGATTCATGGCATACGCCACGCCATAGATAAGGCGTAACACGACATAAAGCCACGCCATGCCATTGACCACGTTTTGGGGGACAAAACAGTACATGGCGACCAGCACCGCCCCGATAAAAATAGGCAGGCTCTCAAAACTGTTGGCTTGCACGGCATTTAGGCGAGCCGATAGCCCTGTGGTCTGTGCTAGGAACGCTCGTGGGTTTTGGTTGTCGGTTTTAAAGTCAAATCCGCCAGCCATCTTTGCCAAAAATGCAAAGACAAAAGGCAACACACAAGCGACCATGAGAGCCACAATCGCATAATGCGTATCGTTCGGCACGTGCAAAATCCAGTTCATGCTTATGCAGTCGCCACAATTTCAAAATCATGGGTGATGTTCACCCCGCCATCGGCGAGCATTTTTGACGCTGAGCAGTATTTGTCCGCTGACAGTTCAATGGCTTTGGCGACCTGTGATTCTTTGATGTTCTCGCCCGTTACGATAAAATGCAGATGAATGTCGGTAAACACCGCAGGCACGCTGTCGGCACGGCGAGCGGACACTTCACAGCGAACATCGCTAATGGCTTGGCGGGATTTTTTTAGAATGCTCACCACATCATAACTGGCACAACCGCCCAGCCCCATCAGAATAAGCTCCATCGGTCTTGCCCCAAGCTCTTGGGCTGAGTCGATGATGACTTTATGCCCCGAACCGCTCACGGTCTCAAAATTAATCGCTTCGTTATTTAGCCATGTTACACTGGCACTCATGTCGCTCATGGGATTACCTTTTTTGATAAATTTTAATAAAAATAATGGGGCATTGTAGCACAAAATGACAGGGCGGTAAATTTTTGACCGTTAAAGGTTGGGTTTGATTTTTGTGCATTTTGACAACATTTTGACAAGAATGACAATGATAAATAGGGTAATTTTGCCAACAAACACGCTCAAAATCGGCATTTATTGCCATTATTTACCATTTGCAACATTTTTAAGCAAAATAATGTTACACTTTTTGGCCAAAATTTGGTTTAATAGACAGCAATAATTTGCCAAATTTTGGCGTTCTTTAAATTTATTACATTAAGGTTAGTCATGATTGATTCAGACGGCTTTCGAGCCAATGTCGGTATCATCTTGGCAAATACAGAAGGGCAAGTACTTTGGACAAAACGAATCGGACACGACAGCTGGCAATTTCCACAAGGTGGGATTGACAGGGGTGAAACACCGCTTGATGCGATGTACCGTGAATTGTATGAAGAAGTGGGCTTATGTCCGCACCACGTGGAAGTGCTGGGGGTAACGCATGACTGGCTCCGTTACCGCCTGCCCAAGCGTTATGTGCGACTAGGGCAAGAGCCACTCTGTATCGGGCAAAAACAAAAATGGTTTTTGCTACGCTTAGATGAAAAAAACACCGACTTTATCCGCTTTGACACCGCAACCCCTGAGTTTGACGAATGGGCGTGGGTGAGTTACTGGTATCCTTTGGGACAGGTTGTGCCGTTTAAACGGGGCGTGTACCAAAAGGCATTGTTAGAACTTGCCGAGCGGTTGCCCCTAAAAAAGGGGCTAAGGCTTTGATAAGGCTTTGATATAAGTTAAGCTATAAAAACAAGTCATGATAGTCATGGCTTGTTTTTTATGGGGGTATAAAAAAACCTGCACAGGGCAGGCTTTTGGGTGTGTTTGATATTATAAATGCTTGTTTAGCAATTCAACAAACTCTGACTTAGGACGGCTACCAACCACGGTATCGACTTTCTCGCCATTTTTGAACACGAACAAAGTTGGAATGCTACGAATGCCAAAGCGTGCTGATGTCTCTGGGTTGTCGTCTACATTAACTTTGACGATTTGGAATTTGTCGCCATATTCGGCATCTAGGTCTTCTAGGACAGGGGCAATGGCTTTACATGGACCGCACCACGCCGCCCAAAAGTCCACGAGAACGGGCTTGTCGGCTTGTAGTACGTCTTGGTCGAAGTTGGCATCGGTGGTGTTAATAATGCTCATGGGTATTACCTTTGTAAATAAGTGAATGTGTGTATAATGGGGGTGTCTTGATGACTTTCAAGTGTGTGATGATAAGTCCTATTAATCGGTGGATTAGGGCAAATCAAATCATCGCAATATCCCCAAAACTTCGTGCTATAATAACAAACTTTTTGGCAAATGATGATTAAATTTACAAAAATCATCAATTCGCCCCATTAATCCAAATCATTAAACTATCATAAAACCCATGACCGACCGCCACGACCGCCTATCTGATGACAAAATCTCCCTGATGAACGCCCAAGAGCGTCAGCATGATGATGAATTTTTTAAAAATTTTATCCGCTCAATCACCGTCTATGAAGACGATGACATTTGGGTGGGGGATAAGCCGGCAGGGCTTCTTAGTGTGGACGGACGCACGTTGAAGGTGAGCTTGCAATCACGGCTGCTGCGGGTTTATCCCAATATCAAGCTCATTCATAGGCTTGATATGGACACATCGGGACTCATTATTTTTGCCAAGAACGAACATAGCCAAAGCCACATCGCCAAGCAGTTCATTGACCGCATGGTGAACAAGGAATATCAAGCAGTGGTATTTGGTACGATGGAGCAAGCGGATAAAAAAGGCGTGATTGATGTGCCTGTTCGCTATGAGCCAACCACCAAACCTCGTCATATCGTGGATATGAACCACAATAAGAGAGCTTTGACGCATTATAAGGTCATGCACCATGAGTTACGCACGGACAAGGCAGGTAAGGCTCACGCTGTTACTCGTCTGGCGTTGTATCCTGTTACAGGCAGAAGCCATCAGTTGCGTGTGCACTGCGTGCATGTCGGTCATGTCATGATAGGTGACCCAATTTATGCCGCCTTACCACAAAAAAGCACCGCCTTAGAACTTGCCCCACGCCTAAACTTGCACGCCCATAAACTTCGCCTAAAACACCCTGTGTATGGGGTTTGGCTAGATTGGGAGAGTGAAGTGCCGTTTTGATATTAACCCAACAAACAGTGCTACCATTTTACAAATCTTTTTGTAAAATCAGAGCATCCACCGTCTCAAATTCATCTTTATAGTAGCCTGCTCGCACATCTATTTGATAAAAGCCATGTCGCTCATACAGACGTATGGCGGAGGTGTTATCGGCTCGCACTTCTAAGAGTATCCGCTGTACCACTTTGTTTTTGCACAGCTTGATGAACTCATAAAGCAAAGCACTGCCCACACCTTGTCTTTGATGATGGCTTTCTGTACCAATGCGTAAAATTTCTGCTGTCTCAAAGACAATTTGGTAAATACAATAACCCAATAATTTGTCATCGTCATCGCAACAGATGATGACCCCTGCTCCGAATTGACCCAGTAGCGAATGCACCGCCAAACCATCCCAAGCGTCATTAAATAACTCACACTCTATCCGTGCAATGCTGGACAAATGCCCCGATGATTGGAGGGTGCTGGGCGTGGTAAAATTTAGAAAAACTGTCATAAAGTTACATGATTTGGTATTTAAATATGTTATGATAACTCAATAATTGACATATCACCAAATTTTAGTAGAGAATATACATGAAAAAAACACCAACGTGGAATGACCCTAACGCTCACGATGAAGCCAATAAATACCAAAATCCCATCCCCTCTCGCCTGCTTATCTTACAAACCGTTGCCCAAATGAACAATGATAACAAACCTGCCACGGCGGAGAGTTTGGGGTTATTTTTTGAGATTTTGGGGGATGATGACCGCTTTTTTGCTCTAAACAACCGCCTAAAAGCCATGTTAAGAGACAATCAATTAGAACGCACAGATGGCATTCATTTTAGTATCGCTCCCTTACCTACTACCGTAACGGGCAAGATTTCATCCAATGCCAAGGGCTTTGGTTTTGTTGTGCTAGATGACATGCCTGACCTGTTTGTCCATGAAAAACAAATGCGTGTGGTCTTTGACGGCGACACGGTAGAAGCTGTTGCCACTGAATTTAAAGGCAAACCTGAAGCTCGCATCCAAAACGTCCTGCATCGTGCCAGCACTGAATTTGTGGGGGTGCTTGATAGGGACGATGACGGCTATTTTGTCCAATTATCAGGAGCGAATGCTCATCAGCCCATTACTCTAAGTGATGATGATGTGTCTTATCATGGGGTAAACGTGGGCGACAGCGTGAAAGTTGCCATCATTGACATGCCCACTTATCAAGAGTACGCCACAGGTAAGATTGATGAGATTTTAACCAACTTAAACAACCGTGAACTTATCATTGAGACCACCCTCTTAAACCACGCCATACCGCATGAGTTTAGCAAAGCCACCCTAGAACAAGCCGACAGCTATGGCGAGCCAACCGAGACAGACTTTAAAGGGCGTGTGGATTTGAAAGATTTGCCACTTATCACGATAGACGGCGAAGATGCACGTGATTTTGATGATGCAGTCTATGCTTGCAAACGCTCTGGCGGTAACTACCGTGTTGTGGTTGCCATCGCTGATGTCAGCCATTATGTAACCCCTCAATCTCCCCTTGATGTGGATGCTTATGAACGTGGTACGAGTGTGTATTTTCCTCATCGTGTTATCCCCATGCTCCCAGAGGTCTTATCCAATGGCTTGTGTTCGCTAAACCCAAAAGTGGACAGATTGTGTATGGTTGCTGATGTTAAGCTGTCTCGGGCAGGCAAGATAACAGGCTATGAGTTTTATCCTGCACTCATGCATTCACAAGCACGACTCACCTATAATCAGGTAAATGCCTATTTTGACGACCCCACCAATGAAACCCTACCTGATGATTTGGTCAACAATCCTGATGTATGTAAATCGGTAGATACCTTGTATCAGTTATATCAAATTCTTGACAAAAGACGACAAGAGCGTGGTGCGATGGCGTTTGATACCGCCGAAAGCTATATTGTCTTTGGTGAAGATGGCGACATCAAAGACATCAAAAAACGCACACGTGGTGATGCCCATAAGCTCATCGAAGAGATGATGCTCCTTGCCAATACTTGTGGGGCAAATTTTGCCTTAGAACATAAATTACCCGTCTTGTATCGCAATCACGATAAACCCTCCGATGAAAAATCCGCCAAGTTGTCTGAATACGTTAAGTCCTTTGGGCTGTCTTTTCCAAGCCAGTCGCCCACTCATGCCGATTATCAACGCATCATCGGGGCAACAAAAGGACGAGCGGACACCCAAAGCATTCACTCCATGCTCCTGCGTTCTATGATGCAAGCGAATTACAGCCCTGATAATATCGGACATTTTGGTTTGGCGTATGATGAATACAGCCATTTTACCAGCCCCATTCGCCGTTATCCTGACCTCATGCTCCACCGAGCCATTAAGGATAAAGTAACCAATACCAAATCTAAACCCACAATTTACAAAACGCTAGATGAGGCAGGCGAGCAAACATCCACCACTGAACGCCGTGCCGAAGAGGCATCTCGTCATGTAGAAACATGGCTAAAATGCCACTATATGCAAAGACATTTGGGCGATGAATTTGTGGGAACGATTACCACCGTAACGGGTTTTGGCTTGTTTGTTACGCTCAATGACTTGTTCATTGATGGACTCATTCACATCTCAAACCTATCTGCCCAGTACTACGAGTACAACGAGCGTGAACAAGCCCTAATAGGTGATAAAGGCTCAACCTTTAAATTGGGCGAGGAGCTTAACGTCAAAGTGGCAGGGGTTAATATGGATTTATTGCAGATAGATTTTGCGTTGGTTGAGAAAGTGGATGATGAGAAGATGGCAAAACCTACTAAGAGAAAAATGAGTGGCAAAAAAAGATAATTTGTCTTATCAAAGTAAAAGACAGATAATTCACCTTTATTGGTCAAACGATGAAATAAAATAAAGCCAAAAATGAGATAAAATTTTTGTATTTTTAGTCATCATGTTTTTATCATTTAGAAAATATTAATAAACATTGACGAATTTTAATTCATATTTATCAATAACTTATATCATGATAAATTCATTAAAATTTTTATGGATTTCTCCAAAAATGACTTGCATTTGAACGTATGGGGTGTATAATGACAAGACTTGATATTAATTAATTTAATCAACGATGATAATTTTTATAATTTGTTTTTTTAATTAGTTTATCTTGTCTATTATCCATCGCATTGGTTTTTGTGTGTCAGAACACAAATGTGCAAAATGGGGGAGCTAAACCATGCTAGACATTACTCAATTTAACAACATCCTAGATGAATTACATGCCAACTCTGCTGAAATTGAAGCCTCAGCCATCATCACCGACGATGGCATGATGATGGCATCACATCTGCCTGTGGCGGTCAACGAAGAACGCATCAGTGCCATGAGTGCTGCCTTACTGTCAGTCAGTGAACGCATGATTGAGACGCTACTTGGCAACAAAAGTGAACGTGTGATTGTGCAAAGTAAAGCAGGCTATGTCATCGTCAGTGCCACGGCCAAGAACTTACTATTGACTGTCATCGCATGCCCAAGTGCCAAACTGGGTATGGTCTTTCATGACATCAACAAAACATCGCAAAGCGTGCAAGAGCTACTAAACGGTCAAATGGCATAGGCAGTACCACACAATCAAAAGACGGCAGATAATGCCGTTTTTTTGACCATGTCATTTATAAAACCACAAAAAACTTTACAATTATTCACTTATTTTTTAAAATAATCATTTATTCACCGATTAGGTCATCATTGATTGGGGAGAAATCATGTTGCCAGCCAAGCCAATCACTCGTCAGGACATCGCTCATCTGTTTGATTTACCGCTCATGGATTTGCTCATGCAAGCCCAAAGTGTTCATCGCAGGCATTTTAATGCCAACGAGGTACAAATCAGCACGCTACTATCCATCAAAACAGGCAACTGCCCTGAGGACTGTGGCTACTGCTCGCAGTCGGGACATCATCGTGATAAAACAGGACTAACCGCAGAAAAACGCCTTGAAATCCAAAAGGTGCTAGCGTCCGCTCGCCGTGCCAAAATGTCAGGCTCATCTCGCTTTTGCATGGGGGCGGCGTGGAAACATCCATCAGTCAAGGATATGCCTTACCTTGTGGAGCTTATCCGTGAGGTCAAAGCGTTAGGCTTGGAGACGTGCATGACGCTTGGCATGCTAAAACCTGACCAAGCCCAGACACTGGCAGAGGCGGGACTTGATTATTATAATCACAACCTTGATACATCTCGTAATTATTATGGTCAAGTAAGTAGCACCCGTTCATATGACGACCGTTTAGAAACCTTAGAATATGTGCGTAATGCAGGCATTAATGTATGCAGCGGCTCAATCGTGGGCATGGGAGAGAGTCGTGATGATAGGATTGATTGGGTGCATGAACTCACCACTATGCCCATACCGCCCCAGTCCATTCCTGTGAACTTACTCGTCCCCATCAAAGGCACACCACTGGGTGATAAGGTGCTACAAGAGGGTAGATTGTCCGTCATTGAATGGATACGTACGATTGCGGTAACTCGCATTTGTTGTCCAACAAGCTACGTACGCCTGTCAGCGGGACGTGAGAGTCTTACCGACGGCGAACAGGCGTTGGCATTTATGGCGGGGGCAAATTCGTTTTTTTATGGTGATAAGCTTTTGACCACAACCAATCAATCGCAAGCTAATGATGATAGGCTCATGGCGATGCTTGGGCTTATCGCTCAAAAACCTACCCCCAGACCCAAAATCATCAATGCCATGACAGGCAGGGCAGAGTGTGATGAATGTGATGATTTGCCACAGGATTGTCCGTCATTGGTATAACGGCAGTAGAGTGAGGGCATGGATTTGATAATAAATAAAAATTTATTATTTTTGTAATTACAATAAAAAATAATTATTATCGTGCAAAATTCTTAAAGATTTGTTAAAATACGTGTCCACATCTATCAGCACCTTGGATTTACCATGAAAAAAATAACACTTTCTTTTGCCTTATGTGCAGGATTATTTGGATGCACGGACAAACCCACCGAAACGCCTGTCTCAACAGAAAGTCAGCCCACAACCACCAGCGAACAAATACCGAGCAATCTACCCAGTGATGCGCCCGTGGTCAGAGTTGTTACATCGGGCGTTTTACCACCTTTGACTTTTTTAGATGAAAAAGGCACTTTAACTGGTATAGATGTGGATATCATACATGCCATTGGTGAAAACCAAGGCTTTAAGGTGGAATTACACAAAGAGCTGTTTGTTGATATGTTGCCAGGCTTAGAATCAGGCAAATATCAAGCGGTGATTAGCGGTCTGTCCCCATCTCCTGAACGCATTGCCAAATTTAATCCTACCAATGCTTACTTACAAAACCCATCTGTCATCATGCACCAACCTAATCTTACAGTGACAGACGTTGCAAGCCTAAAACCCTTACGTGTGGCGACCATGAAAGACACCACGCAAGAGAAACTTATCAATGAACTTGCTCCTGCTTCACACGAAGCGGTAGAAACTGTCTTTCAGCTATATCAAGGATTGATTCAACAAAAGTATGATGCTGTATTACAAGACAAATATTTTTTAGAACACATTGCCGCCAATTATCCTGACTATCAGATGAACGTGGTAGAATACGACAAGACCCCTAATGCAGCCGATATTGTCATCTATACCCAAAAAGGCGACCAAGAATTATTAGATAAGATTAACGCAGGCATTGATAACCTACAACAGTCAGGTGAGATTGACAGAATCATCTCAAAGTATCTGACTGTACCTACTGCCAACTAAGCCAATTGCCGTGTTTTTGTACATCAAAGCCCTACACATCATCGCCATGGTGTGTTGGTTTGCAGGGATTTTTTATTTGCCACGGCTGTTTGTTTATCATGCCATGAGTGAAGATAAAATCAGCCAAGAGCGATTTGCCATCATGGAACGTAAGCTCTATCGTGGCATCATGAATCCATCCATGATGGTAACATGGTTGTTAGGGCTGTCAATGGTTATCATGAATTGGCAGGTCTATAAAACCCAAGGTTGGTTACATGCCAAAATCACGCTTGTTATTTTACTTACCGTGTATCACATTGCTTGTGGTCGTTTTCGTATTCGTCTTATTGACAACCCCAAGCTAAAAACGCATGTCTACTGGCGGTGGTTCAATGAAATTCCTGTATTTATTCTGATTGCGGTGGTGATTTTGGTGGTGGTAAAACCATTTTAATAAAACAAAAGCGATCATGAGTAACATGTTAAAAACATAATAAATCTCTTTCCAAACTAAAAATAAACCCTTATAAGTATTGGGGTTGAAGTTTTTAAAAATCCATAAAAATCAGGGT
The DNA here is from genome assembly GCF_015223095.1 of Moraxella sp. K127. NCBI lineage: Bacteria > Pseudomonadati > Pseudomonadota > Gammaproteobacteria > Moraxellales > Moraxellaceae > Moraxella > Moraxella sp. K127. Next base: position 16,868 of record NZ_JADFBZ010000045.1, read on the forward strand.
TTGGAAAGAAGTCTAATGTTATAATATTGTCATTTGCTGATACCAGAATGTAAGAAACTACCACCAAATGATAACTTGACCACCCATTAAAATAAGTGTACACTGGTTTTGTATTCACCTACCATCAGCTAGCCATGATTACCACTGCCCTTGACCTTGTCCGTACTTACGTCACAGGCGACATCTGTCCTATCAAGGCATTAGATACACTGTATGAGCATATCGATGACACCCCCAATGCGTTCATCAGTCTGACCAAAAAGCTTGCCTAGACCCAAGCCCAGTCCGACAAAGTCCGTTGGTAACAGGACAATCCCTTATCCATATTTGATGGTGTGCCCATCGCCTACAAAGACTTATTTGACATCAAGCACGCCATCACGACCGCAGGGGCAAAGCTCAGAGCAGATGCCCCTGCCACACAGGACGCCCATGTTGTCTCAACCTTGCACCACATGGACTTGACTTGTGTGGGCAAGACCAAACTGTCCGAATTTGCCTATTCAGGATTGGGGCTAAACCCCCATTTTGGCACCCCGACCAATGTCACTAGCCCTGACCACATGGCGGGAGACTTATCATCAGGGTGAGCAACGGTGGTCGGGCGTGGCATTGTCCCACTTGCCATGGGGGCGGACATCGCAGGCTCGATTTGTATCCCTGCCAGTTTTAATGGCTTGGTGGGATTTCGTACCAGTCGTCAGTGTTATGATAAACAAGGCGTATTTCCCCTAGCTGGCTCACTAGACACCTTAGCTCCTATCGCTCATCAGAGCAATCGCACTACAAAATTTTACATAAAATTGATTAAAAATCAAGCAAATTTAGCATTTATAGTTACACTCTGCAAAATGAAAAAGTGCCACGCTTTCCACTCATGGTGAGCCTGTCAAACCATAAAAGAAACCGAATTTTTGACAAGCTTAGGGCGAATGATTTGTGTAGTAAAATTTAGGGCGTGCCTGTCCTTTATAACACTATTTACAATATAGGAATATTTTAGAAATAAACTAATCGTTTTTGCATGAAAAATGGCTAAATCTTGTGGCTCGAAGTCAAAAGCTCGTTTGATAGAACGACTATCAAACTTTACTTTTTTCTTGAAAAACGTGCGATTTTTCGTGATTTTCATTGCAAATACAAAAGGCAGGCACGCCCTATAGTCAGCACCCCGACACATGGATGAAGCCTTTGGTGCGTGGACAAGAGGGAATTTGATTCAGATTCTTGTCAACTGGCATTCGGACGATTTGCCCCTGATGATGTTCATCAAAAAATCGCCAAACTCACACGCCTTTGTAAGGTGTGAGCTTGACAAGATGGTGCTTAGAGTGCATATGTTTTGTCAACATTGTGGCATGGCGAGAATGCTCCATGTGTGGACTTATTGAAGAAAAAAGCGACTGGACGGCAAGCCTGTCTGATTTGCTATCTCGCCAATAACGTTATCGCAGGCTAAAACTCATCAATGCCCTTGCCAGGTCTTAGTGCATACAGATTTTTGATGCCATGGCGTGAATTATTTGGTGCAAACCCCAGCAGGCAAGCAACTCATGACAAATGGATTGAGTGAGTTGTGGGGTCAAATTCACACGCTGACAGGCAGTTCTATTGATGTGTTAGATGAGCATTTTTTAAATGCTTTGGAAGCATGTTCATGAACAAAATCCCCATTCACGTGGCTACAGGGTTTTGAGCAGTGGCAAAACCACCTTTATCTAGCAAATCCTAAAAAGCGATAAAAATGCTAAAACTTTGGTGTTCATCAATGAGTTTGGCGAAGTGGGGCTAGATGACTTGTTGGTCAAGCCTATCAATGACAACACTTACCTGCTGTCATCAGACTGTATGTGTTGTACTATGCTAACCGACCTTAAAGATGCTTTGCTGTCTTTGCTTGATTTGGATAAAGAGGATCTTGTCTTTGATAAAATACTCATCGAGACCATAGGGTTTGCCAATCCTGTATCTATCTTATCTACTCTGACCCAAGACATGCATCTAAAAGGGCGATTTGCCCTACACGGCATGACCAACGCCATTGATGCTCAACACGCCCGTGCCCAAGCGACCACTGCCCCAAAGCATCTGTTGGCGTACATGTGGCATGATGATATCTCTCGGTTCGTTATGATAGTACGCGGGCTTCATCTGGCAGATATTGAGCGTTTGGCAAAGACGGTATTACATTATCTGAGCAAGACATGATTAATACGCTTATATCAAGTATGTCAAGCTCTCATTTTGACCCAATCACAGCCATTTTGTAAACAGTAAAATGGCAAGTTGGGATGAGCCAAAACAGTGCCTAAATACAAAAACGCCCCAGTTGGGGCGAAATTTGCTGATATTTTTGTTTGGGTTTTGCCCATCATTTGCTAAAATTCAAAGATGGGCAGACATGAGATATGATTAAAAATCAGACTGTCAAATCAAGATACCAAATTTAAGGTGTGAGTCGGAGCAGGTTCTTCACCATTTTCTACATCACGAAATTCTATGGTGTCTTTATCCATATAAATCAAATAAGGAGGTATGTCAGATTGACCCTCTGGATGTAGCAATACATATCTGTTATCCAAACCATTGATGTCATAAGTTCCTTTGGTTGTTATTTGACCATCAGGCTTATCTAGGTATTCTTGTTCCATCACAAATGTGCCATCAGCATTTAGCGTCAAATTGGTCTGAATGCCTGGACAATCAGCACAAGGCAACATGCCAGAATAAGCAGATTGAGGCAACACACCCACGCCATCGGTAACAGTTACCTCAGGTTGTTGGCTTTCATCAATTGTAGGCTGTTCAACGGTTTGAGTGCTGACCTCTTCTTGGACGGTACTGCTTTGAGTTGCACTGTTGTCTGCGTTGTTACAAGCGGTCAGTGACAACATTGCCAACATGGTAATTGCGATGGATGACTTTGCTTTCATATTCATATCAAAAATCTCTTAAAAATTTAGGGTATGCCCCCTTTCGCTTTAACACAATATGACGCAATTTGTATTTTAAAAATCAAAAGGGTAACAATTCCCTGAATATGATAACATAAAATTGTTATCTTAACAATAAAATTATCTCAACCGATAGCCAAATCATCGGTTTAACAGTTGTCAATTTTGTCATTAGCACCACTTAGGCTGTGCGGTATGTTTTATGACGTTAAAACTGTTGATTGGGTATACAAATTTCATGCAAGGGATAATTACCAAAATCATCGCTGTCCTTGCCCAGTCTTTGTAGTGCTGCTTTATCCGTTACATAATATTCAATGGTCTGTTTGACTGTCTCAAATGCCAGGTTTTTCATGTCTATCTCATCGGGGTAGAACAGTCCACATTCTAAGCTTTCTATGCCCACACCAAATTTACCATCTTGTAGGTTGGCAAGATACATGGCATGAATTTGTCCCCATTGCGGTACATCAAATAGGGTGTATAATTTTAAATCAACCGCCACGCCATCGGCCTCTTCTGCTGTTTCACGTTTTGCCCCATCCGCCATGGTTTCACCATTTTCCATAAAGCCCGCAGGGAGCGTCCATAGCCCATAACGTGGCTCAATGGCTCGGCGGCACAGCAGGATTTTGCCTTGATGAATGGCAAGCACCCCACAAATCATCTTGGGATTCTCATAATGAATATAAGCACACGATGTACATACCAAACGTTGGCGAGTGTCGCCGTTTGGTATGGCATGCGTAGCGGGCTGACCGCATTGTAAGCAAAAGGACATAATGATATGATAAGCTAAATATCACAAGTTTAAATGAAAATGAGTAAAATGACAAATGATTTTATAGACAAACAAACGGTCAATGTGCCTGATTCGCACCGCTTTTATCCGCTCGCCCAAGCCTTAGCGGATTATCGTGGGGCGGATATTTTGCCCTTTACGGATAATAATGAGCTTTTGACAGGGCTTGTGCGTGAGCAAGCGATAAAGCGGTATGATAAGCTCGTCAAGTCAAGCCCTTTACCGCAGGCGTGCGTGCTTGTCGTCATCACGGACGAACCCACGCCAAAACTACTCTTAACAAGGCGGTCAAATCGTCTTAGTAGTCATGCAGGCGAAGTGTCCTTAGTCGGTGGCAAGCGTGATGAGACGGACATATCATCGGCAGATGTCGCCTTGCGTGAAGCGTGCGAAGAAGTCGGGCTACATCGGGCGGACGTGGAGATTTTGGGGTATTTGCCCATGCAAATCTCCAAAAGTGGCTTACTTGTCCGTCCTGTGGTGGCAAGCATACCGCCTGATATGGTGGGGTCGCTCACGCCTAATGATGATGAGATAGCACGGCTGTTTTGGTTACCCTTTGATGTGCTATATGGCACGCCTGTGGATTTTGTCTTTGACCGTCAAATCACGCACAGCACCGCCAAACTCCACACCCCTGCATGGGTCTATGACTGTGATGATGACGGCACGCCCGAAGTGATGTGGGGGCTGACAGGAAGGATGCTATCAAGCCTTATGGAGATTGGCTTTGGGGTGGGGCATGAGTGGTATTATCGGGTGCGTTAAAACTTATCCGCCACATCATCAAAACCTGTAATCTCATCGCCGACAAGCTCCATAAATATCGCACTTGGATAATGGTGTGCGACATGAGATTGTAGGTAATCTTGCGTGTCCGTGCTGATGTCGGGGTCGGTGTCAAAATGATGATTGAACACCACGCCCCATAGCGTCAAGCCCCGAGTCTGTATCGCTTCTAGGGTGAGTAGGGTGTGGTTAATACTACCAAGCCGAGCAGACGTTACGACTAGCACAGGATAACTCTGCGTGGCGATATAATCCAGCGTCAATACATCATCTGTCATCGGCACAAGCACACCGCCCGCCCCTTCGAGTAGCACGATGTCAAAGCGTGCGTTTAGCCTAGCGGTGGCGTGCGTGATGTCGTCTAGATTTATCGTGCGGTTTTCTAGGCGTGCCGATAGGTGGGGACTGGCAGGCTTGACAAAGGTCAAAGGACAAGTCGTGCCGTCCGTATCCACGTCCATGAGTGGCACATTCATGAGCGTGCGGTGGGTTCTGATGTCATCGGCTATCGGTGTGGCAACGCCTGTCTGTATCAGCTTTTGGGTGATGACGGACTTGCCACATGACAGCAGATGACGAGCCAAAATGCCTGTGGCGTACGTCTTGCCGATGTCGGTGTCTATGCCTGTGATGAATAGGGTGGTCATGGCGTGTCTCCGTCAAAATATTCTTTTAAAAGCTCAATCAATCTACCACATAATTCCCCCAACTCTTCATCGCTCATCACATACGCAGGCATAAGATACACAAGTTTGCCAAAGGGTCGCACCCAAATGCCATATTTTGGCAACAGTGCCTGAAAAATGGGCATGATTATCGGCTCTTTCATCTCAATCACGCCTATCGTCCCAAGCACTCGTACGTCCGCTACTTGTTGCCATGATGTTAATGGCGACAGGTGGGCAAAGAGCTTATCCTGCATATCACGAGCGACAGTCGGGCTATCCATGTCTAGTACCATATCAATGCTAGCACACGCCACCGCACACGCCAAGGGATTGCCCATAAAAGTTGGGCCATGCATAAGAGCAGGGTAGGGGCTGTCATGAATGGCATTTGCCACTTTATCGGTGGTCATGGTTGTCCCAAAGCTCATATAACCGCTTGTCAGTGCCTTGCCAAGGGTCATGATGTCAGGGCAGATACCTGCGTGATTGACCGCAAACATCGCCCCACTTCGCCCAAAGCCTGTGGCTATCTCATCACAGATGAGCAGGACATCATAATACTGGCAAAGGGCGTGCAAATGCGATAAATACTCAGGCGAATAAAACCGCATACCACCTGCCCCCTGTACAATTGGCTCAATGATAAACCCTGCCAATCTGTCATGATACCGCCCAAAAAACCTATCCATGTCAAGCCGTGTCTCATCATCTAATGGCGTATCAAAACCCAAAGGTGGGGACGGCAAAAAATACTGCGTGGGGAGCTGTTTGCCATACATGGCGTGCATACTATTCACAGGGTCGCACACGCTCATGGCGTGCCATGTGTCGCCATGATAGCCCGAGTGGGTGCTGGCAAAGGTGTTTTTGTGGGGCAGACCCCGTGCTAGCTGGTATTGCAGTGCCATTTTTAGGGCGACTTCCACCGCCACACTGCCACTGTCGGCATAGAATATTTTGGTCAAGTTTTTGGGAGTGATGCCCAAAAGTCGCTCGCCAAGCTCAATGGCAGGGGCGTGGGTGAGTCCGCCAAACATCACATGGCTCATCTTGCCAAGCTGTTCTGTCATGGCGTGGTTTAGGCGGGGGTGGTTGTAGCCGTGAATGCTCGCCCACCATGACGACATGCCGTCTATGAGTGGCGTGCCGTCCGCCATGTAGAGCCGTACACCGTGGGCGTGGCTGATGAGATGATTGTCATAGGCAGGTGGCAGACTGGCATAGGGGTGCCAAAGGTGGGTGCGGTCAAAATGGATAAGGTCGTCTGATTCCATGAGTATGATTTTCCAATATTCACAAATGGGTATGGTTTATCGGTGATGATTTTGGACGGTTT